>JBAVZT010000026.1:0-2273 GCA_049588955.1 Rhodanobacteraceae bacterium
GCCTTGCGCCGGCAGCGGCGGCAGGACCGGGTTGAAATCGGGATACGCCGGCGTCGCATAGTGCGGCGCCGGATGTTTTGCGAGCTGCTGCATCAGGTAGGCGACGGCGCGTTCCAGCTGCGGATCGTGACCCTTGCGCACCTGTTCGGGGTCCTGCCAGACATCCATATCCGGCGCGATACCGTGGTTCTCGACTTCCCATTGCCCGTGGACACCGGCAAGTGCCCAGCGCGGCGCCGTCACCGAGCCACCGTCGATCAGCGGCGGATAGTTGCCGATGCCGACCAGGCCGCCCCAGGTGCGCCGACCGATCAACGGTCCGATCTTCGTACGCTTGAAGTACCAGGGCAGCGCATCACCGCCGGACCCGGAGAACTGGTTGATCAGCATCGCCTTGGGTCCGAAGATCGCCTGCGTCGGTTCGGAATAGGTCTCCCCTTCGCGCGTGATGACGCGGGTCATCACCGGGCGGCGCAGGTAGTCGATGATGTAGTCGGCCAGCTGCCCTCCATGGTTGTAGCGCTCGTCGATCAGCGCACCCTGCTTGTCGGTCTGCGCGAAGAAGTAGCGGTTGAAGCTGGTGAAGCCACCGGTTGCGGTATCGGGCAGGTGCACATACGCCAGTTTGCCTCCGCTCAGCTCGTCCACCTTGCGGCGGTTGCCTTCGATCCAGGCCAGGTGGCGCAATCCATGTTCGGACTTGATCGGGATGACGGTGACTTCGCGCGATCCGCTGCCGTCCGCATGCGGGCCGACGCGCAGCACAGTCTGCTTGCCAACCGTCTCGGCGAACGGTTGATACGGACTGCTGTCGGCGTGCAGTTCCTCGCCGTTGACTGCGAGCAGATAGTCGCCGGCTTTCACGTTGACACCGGGCTGTGTCAATGGGGCGTGCAGATCGGGATTCCAGTTTTCGCCGTTGTAGACATGTGAGAACTCATAGCGGCCATGGTCGGCGACGTAGTCGGCTCCGAGCAATCCGACCTCGATCCTGGGTGTATCGGCTTCGGTGCCGCCACGCACGAACATGTGGCCCACGGAAAGCCAGGCGAGCATCTTGCGGAACAGGTAGTTCAGATCCTCGCGGCTGCCGATGCCGGCGAGGAATGGCTTGAAATGTTGCGCCGCCGCGGCGAGATCGAGGCCGTGATAGTGGGGATCGTAGAAGAAGTCGCGTTCGATGCGCCACACCTCGTCGTACATCTGCGCCCACTCGAGCGCGGGCACGACGCGCACCTGCATCTTGTCGGTATCGAGCTTGCCCTCGTCGGGTTTCTTTGGCGCATCCCCGGTCTTGACGATGAACCAGTCGTGCTCGCGCGAATACAGAACCTTGCTGCCGTCGAACGACAGCGCGAACGTCGACACGCCATCGGCGAACTTGTCGAGTTTGCGTTTGTCGAGATCGAATTTCCGCAGGATCTTCGGCGCGTCGTCGTCGCCGGGAACCTGCGGCGCTTCGAGCAGGAACAATTCGCCACTCTTGCCGGCAGCGAGCCCGACATAGTTCGCGGCCTTGATGGGGAGCGCGAGGGTGCGTTGCAGAATACCGTCGAAGTCGATCGCGACATGCTTCGCGCCGTCTCCGGTTTTCTGCTTGTGCCGGCTCTCCTTCTTGCCTTTGCCTTTCTTTCCGGTGTCAGCGGCGTTTGCCGGTTTCACACCCTTGTCCTCGTCGCTTTCCGGCGCGAGCGGCGAGGGCAGGTCCTTGCGCAAAACGGCGACGTAGACGTGCCGCGTGATCGGCCGCGCCTCGCTGGTCATGTCGAGCCAGCCCGCGGCGAGGCCTACATCGGTGCTCGCGGTGAAATAAAGATACTTTCCGTTCTTGTCGAAGGCCGGATACAGACAATCGCTCAGGCCATCGGTCACCTGCGTCGCCTTGCGGTCGGCCAGCGAATAGACGAACACGGCGCGCAGATGATTCGGCAGCTGCTTGGTATAGGCGAGCCAGCGCGCATCCGGCGACCAGGCCTGATCGAATTCATGCAGCGGCGTATCGAAACGATCGCTGTCGACCTTGACCGGCGTGCCGCCGGCGGCATCGACGACCCAGAGATTCAGGCGCTTGTCGCTGTAGGCGATGCGCGTGCTGTCCGGCGAGAACAGCGGCGAGTAGAAAAACGATGGAGGCTTGCCAAGGTCGATGGCGCGCGGCTTGCCGAGCCCGTCCTGATTGCGGATGTCGAGCGCGTACTCTCCCGACGCGTCGGAAAAGTACGCGATCGACTTGCCGTCCGGCGACCAGGCCGGATCGCGCTCGGCAACACTTG
>JBAVZT010000027.1:0-2596 GCA_049588955.1 Rhodanobacteraceae bacterium
GGCACCCACATCATCGAGATAACGGCGCGCCGCTTCGGCACAGCCGGAAAAATCGGCAACCCGATAATCGCGGATGCTGTCGCGCAGAAGCGGCGCCCGCACTTGCGGATCCGCGAGCGCAAAACGCGCGTTGGTGCCGCCGATATCCGCAACCAGCGTGCATGCGGTCGTGTTATTCATCGGTTTGATCGTCGATCGCGGTTTGCTGGCGCGCGCGCAACAGCTGACGTTCGGCCCAGCGCTTGAGTACACGCGCGCGCCGCGTGCCGGTGCGCGGATCCCGAATCACTTCCTCGATGCGTGCGAGCAGTGCGTCGACATTCTCGCGTTGCCCGCCCGCTGCATCGCGTGCGCCCGACCACAGATCGATCCATTCGT
The DNA here is from genome assembly GCA_049588955.1 of Rhodanobacteraceae bacterium. Classification (GTDB taxonomy): domain Bacteria; phylum Pseudomonadota; class Gammaproteobacteria; order Xanthomonadales; family Rhodanobacteraceae; genus Dokdonella_A. The sequence continues at coordinate 379 of JBAVZT010000027.1, forward strand.
CGCTACGCTCTCCCGCGCGCAGGACCCCTCGAAAATAGCGCGGTGCCTGACGTTTCGAGAGCACGAAGTCCAGCAATGCAGCGCTCAGCGCGAGCGGACCGAGCGCAAGATCGCGCAAGGCATCCAGCAGCAGTTTCAGTTGCAACAGCAGCACATCCCTGGCCAGAGAACGTGGGGTGCGCGCCCGATCCGGATTCATGGCGCAAGCCTAAGCGAGTCTGCCTCCCGATGGAATCGGTACCTGCCACAACAGGCACGAAAATGCCGGAGACGTGTTTGCTTCGACTTCGCGGACGGACCAGAATCACGTCGCATGCAGATCTGCGACGACGCAACGCCTGCGAAGAAGCGCGAATCCATGTTCGCGTCGCAGGCCCCGGATGGCCCGGTTTCCCCAATCAACGACTTGCCATGAACCGAACCAGGATCGACACGTTTCGCCGAGCCCTGCGCCAGTCGAAGGCGCAGATCGAGCAGCTGGACCTTGGATCAGGCATGTCCGCCACGCCGATTGAACTTGATCAGGCGCGCATCGGCCGCCTGTCGCGCATGGATGCGCTCCAGGCACAGGAGATGGACCGGGAAACCGCCCGGCGACGCCAGCGGCAATTGACGCGAATCGAATCCGCGCTGCGCCGCATCGAGGACGGAACATACGGAGTCTGCTTCGTCTGTGGCGACGACATCGGCGCGCGGCGACTCTCCGTGGATCCCGCGGTCACGCGCTGCATGCGCTGCGCGTCAGAGACGGCGTCCCAATGAGTTGCGGCAGCTCCCCAAGGCGATAGGATCTTTACATCATGCAGCTGGGCATCGGGCAGGTCGAGATGTTTCTGCTGATCGCGGCGATCGTCGCGATGCTTGCGCGTCGGCTCCATCTGCCCTACACCGTGGGTCTCACCCTGACTGGCGTGATGCTCGCCCTGTTGCCGATCACGTTCGATGTCCGGCTGACCAAGACGTTGATTTTCACGGCGTTCCTGCCGCCGCTGATTTTCGAAGCCGCTTTCCACATCCACTGGCGTGCGCTGCGCGAAGACGCCGCCGTGGTTCTGACGCTGGCCACGGTCGGCGTACTGGTCGCGAGCGGCATCACCGCCATGGGTCTTCACTACCTTGCCGGCTGGCCGTTGATTTCCGCGATTCTGCTTGGCGTGCTGATCTCGGCGACCGATCCGGTTTCGGTCATCGCGACCTTCAAGGAAGCCGGCGTTGCCGGGCGGTTGCGTCTCCTGGTCGAATCGGAAAGCCTGCTCAACGACGGCACTGTGGCGGTGCTCTACAGCGTCGCGCTCGCGGTGGTTGCCGGCGGAGCCGTAAGCAGCGGCGGAGTCGCGGGCGATTTTCTGATCACGTTCGTCGGCGGCGCGGTTTGCGGCGGCGTGGTCGGCGGCGGCATCCTGCTGCTGGCCGGACGTACCGACGATCACCTGATCGAGATCACGTTCTCGACCGTGGCCGCGTACGGTTCGTTTTTCCTGGCCGAATATTTTCACTTTTCGGGCGTATTGGCGACGCTTGCGGCCGGTATCCTGATCGGCAACACCGGATCGCTGAAGGCATTTTCCGAGCGCGGTCGCGCCGCGGTCGAATCGTTCTGGGAATACGCGGGATTCGTGGTCAATTCGCTGATCTTCCTGTTTATCGGCATCCGCCTGCTCGCGCAGAACGTATTGAGCGTGCTCGGCATTGCCGCGCTCGTGATCGCGCTGGCGACCATCGGCCGCGCACTCGCGGTTTATGGCTGCTGCGCATTATTCGTTCGCTCGAAACAGCGGGTGAGTTTGAATCATCAACACGCGCTGTTCTGGGGCGGTCTGCGCGGGGCTCTCGCACTTGCGCTGGCACTCGGCCTGCCCGACGACGTTCGCGAGCACAACATTATCGTCTCGGTCGCGTTCACCGTGGTGGCATTTTCGGTATTCGTGCAAGGGTTGACGATGACACCGCTGTTGCGGCGGCTCGGCGAACTCGCGCCGCGCCGGACCGTCCGCAAATCGGCGAAACTGCCCGAATAAGCAGCGCGCACGGTCACGCCGCATCCAGCTTGCCCGGCACCTGGCACCGATCCTCACGGCGCAGACAACCGGCATCCGTATCGCGGATAATTGCCCGACCTTACCGACGCCCCGGCTTGAATGACTCCGGCACATCTCGCTCTCGATCGCCTGCGCAACGGAAACCGCGAGTTTGTCGCGGGTACCCGCGAGCCTGCCAC
>JBAVZT010000028.1:0-2707 GCA_049588955.1 Rhodanobacteraceae bacterium
GGTCAAGGCAGCCAAACTGGCGGAACTCGGCGGGAAGCTGGAGTTTGCGAGTGACCAGGACATTGTTGCGGCAGTGGGCGCTCAGCCCGGTTTTATCGGTCCGGTGGGGCTGGAACCCACGATTCCGGTGATTGTGGATCGCAGCGCCGTGATGCTGGCCGATTTCGTCTGTGGCGGCAATACCGATGGTATGCATTGCACCGGCGTGAACTGGGAGCGCGACGCGCGTGTCACGCGCATCGCCGATCTGCGCAAGGTAGTCGAGGGCGATCGCTCGCCGGATGGCCGCGGCACCTTGTCCATCGCGCGCGGCATCGAGGTCGGGCAGGTGTTTCAGCTCGGCAGCAAGTATTCAAAGGCCATGGATGCGACGGTGCTGGACGAGCATGGCAAGGCACGCACGCTGCTGATGGGTTGCTACGGGATTGGCGTCAGCCGCATTGTGGGAGCGGCGATCGAACAAAATCACGATGCGGCCGGAATCGTCTGGCCCGAGGCGATGGCGCCATGGCAGGTTGCGATTTGTCCGATCAATCCGCACAAGAGCGAGGCGGTAAAAAAGGAAGCCGAACGCATTTACGACGCATTACTCGCAAAAGGTGTCGATGTTTTGCTGGACGATCGTGGGCTGCGTCCCGGTCCAATGTTTGCGGATATCGAATTGATCGGGATACCGCGGCGCGTCGTGATCAGCGATCGCGGACTCGACGCCGGTCTCTACGAAACCCGCCGCCGCGATGAAAACGAAAACCGCTCGCTGAACAGCACCGAGTTGTTGACACAATTCACGTCCGGGTAATCTGAGGAATGGATTTTCCAGCAGGGCAATGGTATCAATACAGCCGCTAATGCCCATGTTCGTGGGTGCGACATCGGGGACCTGTGCGAGTCCCTGCTGAACAAGAGGCGGTCACCTTTTTCGATAATCGAATGAACCGAGGACAACCATGGCTATCGACATCAGTAATCTCAACCATGCTCAACTGGGGAATCTGATCGAGCGTGCGACCAAACGGCGGCAGGAACTGGCCAAGGTGAGAGCCGCCAAGTTGCGCGAAAAGATAAACACGATGGTCAAGGCAGAAGGCCTCGCCCTCGAAGACGTACTCGGCCGCAGCGGGCCACGCGGTGCGCGCCGCAAGGTCAAACCGAAATATCGCAATCCGGCCGACTCGAGCCAGACCTGGAGCGGTCGCGGCAAACGCCCGCGCTGGTTCCATGCCGCACTCGCCAGCGGCAAGAGGGAAAAGGACCTTCTGATCGCTTGATCGCGCCGACCGCTTGGAGCGGGCAAGGTCAGGCACCCCGGACGAAAAAACGGTCGCCGCCGCAACGATGCGATAGGCAAGGACGATAAATCGAGCGATCCGATGAGCAAACCGATCTGGGAGCCCGCCGACGAGCGGGTGGAGCGCGCCAATCTGAGCCGCTTCATGCGTTTCGCACGCGAGCAAACCGGCAATGGCGACATCGACCGGTACGGGTCGCTGTACGATTTTTCGATACGTCATCCCGAAAAGTTCTGGCCGCTGGTGTGGGAATTCTGCGGCATCCGCGCGAGCGGCAATGCCGATGAGGTTCTGGTTGATGGCGAGCGCATGCCCGGGGCCAGGTGGTTCCCCGGCGTGCGCCTCAACTTCGCCCAGAACCTGTTGCGGCATCGCGACGACAAGCTCGCGATCGTGTTCCGCAACGAATCGGGGCGGAAACGCGAACTGACCTACGCCGAGCTGCACGGCGAAGTCGCTCGCATCGCCCATGCGCTGGCCCAAGCCGGTGTCGGTGCAGGGGATCGGGTCGCGGGTTTTCTGCCGAACCTGCCGGAAACCGTCATTGCGATGCTCGCCACGACATCGCTCGGCGCAATCTGGTCGTCGTGTTCGCCGGATTTCGGCATCGACGGCGTCGTCGATCGCTTCGGTCAGATCGAACCCAAGGTCCTGTTCACGGCCGATGCCTACCATTACGGCGGCAAACGTTTCGATTGTCTCGACAAGGTCCGCAGCGTACTCGAGCGCATCCCGGCAATCGAGAAGCTCGTCGTGATCGGCTATGTCGAGGAAGCGCCGGCGCTCGACGGGTTGCGCGGCGCCACCACGTGGTCCGATTTTGCCGGCGGCGACGTGCATGCGCCCACGTTCGAAGCGCTGCCCTTCGACCATCCGGTTTACATCCTGTATTCCTCGGGCACCACCGGTGTGCCCAAGTGCATCGTGCATGGCGCCGGCGGCACTCTGATTCAACACTTGAAGGAACTGGTGCTGCACACCGATCTCAAGCGCGAGGATCGCATCTTCTACTACACCACCTGCGGCTGGATGATGTGGAACTGGATGGTTTCGAGTCTCGCGGTCGGCGCCACGCTGGTGCTGTACGATGGCGCGCCATCGTATCCGGATGGCAACGCCCTGTGGGATCTGGCCGACGAAGTCGGCATCAGCGTGTTCGGCACCAGTGCGAAATGGCTGTCCGCGATCGAGAAGGCCGGTATCAAACCCGCCGGCACGCACAAATTGCAGCCGTTGAAGACGATCCTGTCGACCGGTTCTCCGCTCGCGCCGGAAAGTTACGATTACGTATATCGCGACATCAAGGAACGGGTTCTGCTCGCCTCGATTTCGGGCGGCACCGACATCGTGTCGTGCTTCGCGCTCGGCAATCCGCTGCTGCCGGTGTATCGCGGCGAGCTGCAATGCCGCGGACTCGG
>JBAVZT010000029.1:0-6892 GCA_049588955.1 Rhodanobacteraceae bacterium
GGTCGTCCGTGCGGGAAACGCCCGCTCCGGCGGGGCGGTTGCCATGTCGCTCCGCCGATGTGTTGCTGCCACGTCCGCCGCCAGCGCCCCGGCGTTTGCGACCCGGCTGGCCGGGACTATCGGGAAACCAGCTTCGTACCACGGCGGGATTGACTGCGCCGGCAACGCTTTGGGTCGTGGCGTTGCGACCGCGCACCGGCGTTTTCTTGCCCCCGGACCGCTTGCGTGCGCGTTTGCGTCCCGGGGTTTGCCAGTTGTCGTCGCGGATTCGATCGAACGCGGATATTTCGCGCGCTTCGTCGTGATAGGTGCCGGTCCATGCCTGCTGGGTCTTCGGCGCCGGGCGAAATTCGGTGGGCGCGCTGCGACGTTGACCGATTACCGGAGCCAAGGTCAGCCGCGGTGTCGGCGCGGCCGCACTCACCTGTTCGCGGAGTGTCTTGATCGCCTCCGGGTCGAGTTGTTCGGATTGTGCGCGCTTGAGCAGACGCGGCAGTTCGATGCTGCCGTAGCGGATTCGCTTCAGCCGGCTGACCATGAGCCCCTGCGATTCCCACATGCGCCGTACCTCGCGATTGCGGCCCTCACGAATGGTTACCCGGAACCACGAATGGCTGCCGCCACGACTGATGACCCCGATATCATCGAAATGTGCCGGCCCATCATCGAGGTCGACACCGCTTTTCAAGCGTTCGAGCACGTCGTCCGGCACTTCGCCGTGCACGCGACAGATGTATTCACGCTCCAGTTCGGAACTCGGATGCATCAGCGCGTTGGCGAGGTCACCATCGGTCGTCAGCAGCAGCAGCCCGGTGGTATTGATATCGAGGCGACCAACCGCAACCCAACGAGCTCCTTTAAGCCGCGGCAATTGTTCGAACACGGTTGGGCGTCCCTCGGGATCCTCGCGCGTCGCCACGACGCCTTCGGGCTTGTTGTAGATCAGCACCTGGGCCTGCTCGGCATTGTCGCTGACGACAACGAATCGCTTGTTGTCGAGCTCCACGCGATCGCCCGGATGGACGCTCTGACCAAGCGTCGCCGGTACCCCGTTGACCTGTACCTCGCCGGCGTCGATGCGCGTCTCGAGCAGCCGCCGTGAACCGAGGCCGGCACTCGCCAGCACCTTGTGCAGCCGTTCCTCGATCGCCGGTGATGCGCGGCCATTCGAGCGCTTGAGGGTGAGTATGGAACGTGCGGATGTGGTCATGCCGTGGGCTCCGTGGTACCGAAGGGCGACTCGTCGTCGGCCGCTGGCTCGGTGACGGTGATATCAGGGTGGGGCGCGCGCGAAGTTGGCGACATCGATTCCGGGCTACCCGGTTGCGGCGCATCGGTGCTCGCAGTTGCCGCTTGCCGCCTGGCCGCAGCGGATTCGACCGATATTTCGGCGACGCTATCCGCTGGTGGCGTATCGAGCGCGAGCTGGGGATCGATATCGTCGATATCGCGGATTTCGGCGAGCGACGGCAATTCGTCGAGTGAGGTCAGGTTGAAATAATCGAGAAACGCCTTGGTGGTTCCGAGCAACGCCGGGTGCCCCGGCAGATCGCGATAACCCACCACGCGTATCCATTCGCGCTCCTCGAGCGCTCTGACGATACTGGTCGCGACGGCAACACCGCGGACTTGTTCGATCTCCGCTCGCGTGATCGGTTGACGATAGGCAATCAGTGCGAGCGTTTCGAGCAGCGCGCGCGAATACCGCGTCTGATGTTCGGTCCACAGTCGCGCAACCCATGGATGTACCGATTGACGTACCTGGTAACGAAAACCGGAAGCCACTTCGACCAGTTCCACGCCACGCCCCTCGCAATCGTTTTCCAGTTGTTCAAGCGCACGCGCGACATCTTCGTGGCTCGGTTGCTCTTCGACGCCGAACAACGCAGCAAGCTGCGGTATTGACAGCGGGTGCGAGGCGCCGAGCAGTGCCGCCTCGATGATGGGTTTGAGTTGAGTTGATTGCATGCAGAATTTGTGGTCAGGCTGCGGTGGCGAGCGACTTCAGGTAGATCGGCGCGAGGGTTTCGGCCTGGGTGATTTCGATGAGAAGGTCCTTGGCGAGCTCGAGAAGCGCGAGAAACGTGACTACCACCCCGTGCTTGCCCTCGTCGGTCGAGAACAGACTCTCGAACCGGTGGAATTCGCCGTCGCCCAGAGCGCGCAGAACATCGCTCATGCGGTTGCGTACCGACAGCACCTCGCGCTGTATTGCGTGACGCTCGAACAGTTCGGCGCGGTTGAGTACATCTTTCAGCGCGAGCAGCAGCTCGCGCAGTTCGACCGGGGGTGGCAGTCGGATCACGTTACGATCCGCTACGAATACCGATGCGGGCGAGAAATCCCGTTCCTGTCTCGGCAATGCGTCGATGTCCTCGGCGACTTTCTTGAAACGTTCGTATTCCTGCAATCGGCGGATCAATTCCGAGCGCGGATCCTCTTCGAACTCCTCCTCGGTCGGCGGCCGCGGCAGCAGCAGACGCGACTTGATCTCGGCCAGAATCGCAGCCATCACCAGGTATTCGGCGGCCAACTCGAGCTTGAGTACATGCATCAACTCGATGTAGTCGACGTATTGGCGCGTGATCTCGGCGATGGGAATGTCGAGAATATCAAGATTCTGACGTCGAATGAGGTAGAGCAACAGGTCCAGTGGCCCCTCGAACGCGTCGAGAATGACCTCGAGTGCGTCGGGAGGAATGTACAGATCCTGCGGCATTTGCAGCAGCGGCTGTCCGCGCACGACCGCAAGCGGCATTTCCTGCTGCTGCGGAACGCCCGCAAACGCCGCTTTCGCATCGCCGATGGGAGCAGAGTGTTGAGTTGTCTGGCTGGTCATGCCTGATTGTTCGCGCCCGGCGCCTCACGGCGCGGGCCATGCACAGATCCGATCTGTTTGCGTTTGAGATGCGTGGCGCGTGGCGCTCGCCGCACGACCGATTTCGAGAGTGCAACCGAAGCAGATCGGCTGCGGCAGATTCGAGAGGCCGTGGAGCGGGTGGCCGATACCCTTTCGGCACCGCGCGAATGCGGGTCAGGACTCGACACCGTCAAATACAACGCAAGATTAAGCCGAAAACCGCAGCCACGTCCAGTGCTGCGACAACTCTTGCCGAATGCGACTCATCGGCTACCATAGTGCCATGTTGGGTGCGCCGTACAAGTACCAGCAGGCGTCACCGAGCTGTCTGCTCGCAGATCAAGGCGCGTCCGCGAGGGCAGACTGGCTGTCTGTCGAGCCCGCGCAACACAGGACAGGCGGACAGCTCGGGTCCAACCCGTTGATAATCGACTGACGAGGTGATATCCGGAAGGGCCGCATACGGGCGCTCGCGGCTGGTCCAGGCAACCGGCCTGCACGGCGCCACGCATATCCATCTGCAAGCCTTCCGAACATCATGCCGCCTGCGTGTATTTGTTCAGGGCAATGCATGGATGCATTGCACGCGGGTCAATCACACAAGCGATTGAATCGCGGAGCAGTTGGCGCGGCTGCCGCGATCGTGCGAGCAGAAGAAATCAGGACGGACTTTTTCCGCACCCTGCTGGAGTTCATCCTTATGTGGTACGCAATCTTCGGTCACGACAACACCGATTCGCTTCGGCAGCGCAATGCGTCACGTGGCGCTCATCTGGCTCGCCTGCGACAACTGGGAGACGAAGGTCGCCTGCTGCTGGCAGGTCCGTTTCCCGCGATCGACAGCGTCGATCCGGGCCCGGCCGGTTACAGCGGCAGCTTGATCGTCGCGGAATTCACGGATCTTGCCGCGGCAAAGGATTGGGCGGCGCTGGACCCGTACCTGACCTCGGGTGTCTATCGCGAAGTCGACGTGCGGCCATTTCGGAAGGTGTTGCCGTGACGTCACGTATGGACCGCATTCGTTTGCGTCTGCTTGCCGCGCTGTCGCCATCGGCTCTCGATGTGATCGACGAGGGGCACCAGCACGTGGGCCACGCCGGTGCGCGCGACGGACGCGGGCATTTTCGCGTGCGCATTGTCAGCGCGACATTTGTCGATCAATCTGCGCTGGCGCGCCATCGTGCCATCTATGCGGCACTTGGCGACCTGATGACAACCGACATTCATGCGCTGGCCATCGAGGCGCACGCGCCGACGGAGGAATCGTGAAAGTTGCATTTCGCCGGAGCGCGATTCCGTTGGCGTTTGCTGTTCTGACTGCGGTTGTCGCATGCGGCCATTCGCACAATACCGCGCTGGAAACACTGCCGGGACCCACTGTCGAAGTAGTCAATGGCGAAGCGGTGCCGCGTGCGCTGCTGGATGCGCTGGCGCGCGGCCGCAACCTCGATCTGTCCAACGCCGGTCAGTATGCGCAGGCATTGAAGGAACTCACCGAATACGTATTGCTGGCTCAGGAAGCCAGGCGCGAGAATCTGGCCGGGGATCCGGCATTCGCCGCCGGAGTCGAACTCAACCGCTTGCGCGGTGTGGCCAATGCGACGCTCGCCAAGTTCCAGCATGATGCGAAGATGGATGATCAATCGCTCAAGGCAGCCTACGATGCGCAGATCGCGCAGGCCGGATCCGTCGATTACGATTTCAGCCAGTTGATCTTTGCCAGCGAAAGCCAAGCGCTGAAAGCCGAGAGCGACGTATTGTCGGGCGAGACGTTCAGCGCCGTCATGAAAAATTACGCCGGGGAGGCGCGCTCGGCACGTTCGTTCAGCTCCGTCCGCGCCAACCAGCTGCCCGGCACATTGGCGAAGGCCCTCAAATCACTGCAAGCGGGCGACACCTCCAAGGTTCCGATCCAGAGCCGCTTCGGTTGGCATGTCATCCATCTCGATGCGATCCATCCTTTCACGCCGCCCGCGTTCGACGCGTTGAAGGACCAGATACGCAAGAGCGAACGGACCAAGGCTGCCGAACAGCGCCTGGTCAGCCTGCGAGAACGAGCCACGGTGACCGTCAAACAACCGCCGCCCTCGAGCGCGCAAGGTGCCGACAACGCGAGCACCAGGGCATCAGGCGCGCCGGGGCGACCAGACCGGCATGCTGCCGGTGAAGATGCAGGCTCGCACAACTAACGTCCGGAACGATTCATGCGTCTGACCACGATCAAGCTGGCCGGCTTCAAGTCCTTTGTCGATCCGACCGTTCTGCATCTGCCGACCAACATGTCCGCCGTCGTCGGACCCAACGGTTGCGGCAAGTCCAACATCATCGATGCGGTCCGCTGGGTCATGGGCGAAAGCGCAGCGAGCCGCCTGCGAGGCGATGCGCTGGTCGATGTCATTTTTTCCGGATCATCCGGACGCAAGCCGATTGGTCTCGCTTCGGTCGAGCTCATATTCGACAATGCCGACGGCGCCATTGCCGGCGAGTACGCAAGCTACACCGAGATAGCGGTCAGACGCACGGTGAGTCGCGACGGTCAGTCGCAGTATTTTCTGAACGGCGCACGCTGCCGCCGCCGCGACATCACCGATTTGTTTCTCGGAACCGGTCTCGGGCCGCGCAGCTACTCGATCATTGAACAGGGCATGATCAGCGAAATCGTTGAGTCCAACCCGGAGCAGTTGCGCGATCATCTTGAGGAAGCGGCGGGTATCTCAAAGTACAAGGAACGACGCAAGGACACCGAGAGCCGAATCAAGGCGACGCGCGAGAATCTGGATCGTGTGCGGGACGTAAGCGACGAAGTCTCCAAACAACTCGACCATCTCAAACGCCAGGCGCGCGCTGCCGAGCGCTGGAAGGCGCTGAAGTCCGATCACGCAAAACTGGAAGCCGAACTGAAGGCTCTCGCCCTCCGCGAAGCGCGCGTCACGCTGCAAGTTCATGTGCAAGCGCTCGCCGACGCCAGCCTGGATATCGAGAAACGCATTGCCGATCAGCGCCGATGCGAAGCGCAACTGGAGGCGAGCCGCGATCGCCACACGGCTGCAGGCGAACACCTCAATGGGGTACAGGCCGAGTTGTACAAGCTTGGCGCCGAGATTGCCCGCGTCGAACAAAGCATCCAGCACAACCGCGAGTTGACGGACCAGTTGCAACGCGCGCAGGCGGAAAGCGAACGCGCAAGCCGGGAACTCGACGAACATCTGGTCGGTGATCGCGCCCGCCACGATGCCTTGGCGCAGGCGCTGGCCGAAGTCGAACCGCAACTTGCGCGGCTGCGCGATGACGAACAGACCGCCGCCGAATCCCTGCGCGCAGCGGAGCTGGAACTCGCCGACTGGCAGGCAACCTGGGACGCCTATTCCGGCACCAGTTCCGAAGTCTTGCAAGCTGCGGAAGTTGAACGCACGCGACTGGATTATCTTGACCGGCAATGTCTTGACGCGGACAAGCGTCGCAGCGCGTTGCGGGTCGAGCGGGAAGGGTGCGATCTGAAGCTTATCGAACGCTCGCTGCAGACCGTGCAGGACGAACATGGCCGTCTCGATACGCAGGTCGAGTCGCTGAGCGCGCGGCTTGACCGGCATCGGAAGGAATTCGATCATTCTGTCGAGCAGGAACGAGCGTTGGAAACCACTCTGAGCGACCGGCGTGGTGAACTGGAGTTCATGCGCGGCCGCCTGGCGTCGCTCGAAGCATTGCAGCACGCAGCTCTCGGCGAGCAGGCCGCGGCAGCGAACGCCTGGCTGGAACATCATGCTCTCGCGCAGGCCAAGCGGCTCGGTGAGGCGCTCGATGTCGATGGTGAGTGGGAGCGTGCCGTCGAGATCGTGCTGGACGGCTGGCTCGAATCGACGCTGGTGGAATCGCCTGTGGCACTGGGAGATGCGCTGGCGGGGCTGGCGGATGGCGATTTGAGCTTGTTGTCGGCCGCGCCCGAAGATGGCGCAGCCGCGGACGGAACCCTGGCTGCCCGAACCCGTGGGCCGGCCGCGGCACGGCGACTGCTGGCGCACGTGCATACTGCGC
>JBAVZT010000030.1:0-2140 GCA_049588955.1 Rhodanobacteraceae bacterium
ACTCGCTAGGGGCAATGCCATAAGGAACCCGCTCGCCGCCGGGGCGAGCGGAACCGGTGCGACAGCATCTCGGTAGGCGAGAGAAGCGAATCCTCGCACGATGGGTGAGCGCAGCGACACCCATCGCGACCGGGCGCAACCCCGGTGCGGTGGCGAGCCTACTTGAAGGAAACCAGACGCAGCGTGATCGTGTCGCCCTTTTTGGACCGCTGCTCGATCTTGACGGGCAGCCAGTCGAGGCTAGGGGCGAACCAGCTTGTGGACTCACGCCCGCCATCGTCGCGTTCGACTCGAATCGCGTCGTAGTGTCCGGCCGGTACGCCAACCTCTTCGTGTCCCTGTTCGCGGTAATGATTGGCTTCGACGCGATCTTTTACCGCAACGCGGTAAACGAGAGAGTGCGCGCCGCGCGCAAGATCGGCCGCGATCGCGACGCTCGCGGTGTGTCGATCGATCACACCGGGTGCGATCGGATAGCGATAATCCCGGCCGTGTTCGGACACGCGCACCTCCCCCGACTTCCAGTCGAACTCGGTGTGGCGGTGCCGCTGCTTGAGTGCGCTTTTCTGGACATAATCGTAATCCAGGCCCTCGGGTCGCCCGTTGTTCCAGCGAAAGTGCGAGGTCTCGGTGACGTCGATGCCGGCCAGCGCGGCCAGTCCGGAGGTGCCTTCGGTTCTGCTGCGCAGGATCCAGGCGCCTTCGCCGTCCGCGTGCAGGTCGAGCGTCGAACGGCCGAGTTCCGAACCATTGCGCGACACCGAGTATTCGGCGTGAAACGGCGCAATGGGCGCAGGTTCCGACGCGCCTTGCGAAGTTCCACAAGCGGCACCGACGAGCAACAGGCCGAATAGGGTTTTCATGGGGTACCTGGAACGAAGCATTCGGTGGAGTGTGCCGCAGACCGCCTGAATCACTGCTCACGCCGGCATGGCGAGCGTTCCGTCCGCTTGCAGCAACAACGGCCTGACCAGTCGGATACCATCGAGATGGACACCATCGTCGGCGAGTGCGACACGACCATCGGCGAGCAGGCCAACCGTCGCCTTGAGCAGGCGGTGTTCATCGGGGAGCAATCGCGCGGCCAGCGTATCCGGAGTCTCGTTGGGCAGCAACGCAATGCTCACTTGCGCGATGACCGGCCCGCCGTCGAGTTCGGTGGTCACGAAATGAACGCTGGCGCCGTGCATGGTTTCCGCAGCCGCGATTGCGCGCCGATGGGTGTCGAGCCCGCGATATGCGGGTAGCAACGACGGATGGATGTTGATCATGCGGCCGCGCCAGCGGGTAACCACGGTGTCGCCGAGAACGCGCATGAATCCGGCGAGCACGATCAGACCTGGCGTGTACTCGGCTACCTTGTCGAACAGGGTTCGGTCGAATTCGCGCCGGCTGGCAAATCCGGTACGGTCGAGAGCGAAGGTCGCAATCCCGCTTGCCCTGGCCCGCTCGAGCGCGGCAGCTTGCGGCTTGTCGCTCGCCACGAGCACGATCTCGATTGGCAGCGTTCCGGCACGTTCGGCGCCGATGAGCGCCTCGAGGTTCGATCCGCGCCCTGACACCAGTACGGCGATCCGCAAGCGCTGCGTCATCGCTCAATCGATCCGCACTCGCGCCGCGGGATCGCACGGCAGCACTTGCCCGATTTCGCACGCGTCGAGGCCGAGTTTTGCCAGCGACGCGAGCGTTGCCGACACATCCCGGGGGCTGACAATCAACGTATAACCAATGCCGCAATTGAAGGTGCGCCACATCTCGGCGCGCGCAACCCGGCCTTCGCGCATGAGCCAGTCGAACAGCGGGGGTTCGGTCCACATGGCGCTGTCGAGGTGGATGCCGAGTCCGGCCGGAATGACGCGAATGATGTTTTCGACAAGGCCGCCGCCGGTGATATGGGCCATGCCGCGGATGGCTGTTACCTTCGAGAAGTCCTCGTGCGGGCGCGCAGGTTGTTGCGCAGGGTGCGCGTCAAGCAACTTCAGGATCGGCTTTACGTAGATCGTGGTTGGCGCGAGCAACGCGTCGGCGAGACTGACACCGCCGATATCCAGTTCGAATCCGCCGTTGTCGAGCGTGATGCCGGCGCGCTCGACAACACGCCGGATCAGCGAGTAGCCGTTCGAATGCGGACCGGACGACG
>JBAVZT010000031.1:0-3467 GCA_049588955.1 Rhodanobacteraceae bacterium
GAAACGCCCGTGGCTTCGACAAACCGCAACTGCAGACGACCATGAGCCGCGTCGGGCCGTGCCTGTTTGCACTACACCCGCACAGGACCATCGACACGCCGCGGGCGCCGTGCAAAACCGAAAACAGCGATGCGCTGGATCTGAAGGAACGTGTCTTCACGCTGGACGATCCGAAAGCCGTTGCGCACTCCCTCATGCGCTCGGCCCGGGCAAGCAAGCGACGCAAAGCCGATCCGTTTCGTTCGGCAATGTCGATGCTGACCTTCTACATCAATCGCGCCGGAGACAACCTGCCTGCCGGGCGGCGGCGACTGCTCGAACAGGCCAAAGACGAGTTGCGTGATTTGCGGAAGCGATCGGACACGCGAAAACGCCCGACCTGAAACCGTTGCAGTCCGCCGGTCCCGCCAACCTGCATCCACGCTTCCGTGATTAGAATGCGTTGAATTTCCCGGCAGCGATACCCGAAGCGCCGTTCTTCAACCCGACCGCGGATGCGGCGTCGAACTACGGCGCGATCGGCGCCGTGATCGGCCACGAGATCAGTCACAGTTTCGACAACAACGGCGCCGAATTCAACGCCGAGGGGCGACTCGCGAACTGGTGGACGCCCGAGGACCAGGCGCATTTCAAGGCCGCCGGTCAGCGCCTGGTCGAACAGTACAATCAATACGAACCGTTACCCGGCCTGCACATCGACGGCAAGCAAACGCTGGGCGAGAACATCGCCGACGTGTCCGGCCTGACCATCGCCCATGCCGCCTACCGCAAATCGCTCGGCGACAAGGCGGCGCCGGTCGTCGACGGTTTTACCGGTGATCAGCGCTTCTTTATTGCGTTCGCGCAAGTCTGGCGCAGCAAGATGCGCGAAGCGGCGCTGCGTCAGCGGGTGATCACCAATGGCCACGCACCGGGCCGCTATCGCGCGCAGACCGTGCGCAACATCGACGCCTGGTATGACGCTTTCTCGCCCAAGCCCGGGGACAAGCTCTATCTCGCCCCGAAGGCACGCGTCCCTATCTGGTAGCCCGGTCGATCGCGGGATTTGCGCAAGGCGCTACGGAACCTCATGTCCACGCAACCCCGCGAGGCGATCCGTCTAACCGGCGGGTTGCCCTGCAAGCCGGCTGATCCAGCGATACAAAGCAATGATGAGCACGGCAAATGCGATGCCGCCGATCCAGATCGACGGCGTCGCGAACGCGGGACCGACCACCCGCAGCGGCGCGTCGTTGCCGGAGAAGGCTACCACCGCCGCGATCAGCACACCGATCAGGCTCTCGCCGACGATCATGCCCGAAGCGAGCAGCACACCGAGCTGTTTGGTCGCTTCGGGCCTGGCACCGCGATCGGCACGGCGATCGAAGTACGCGCCGACGATGGCACCGACGACGACCATGAGCGTGGTCGATGTCGGCAGATAGATACCCAGACCGACCGCAAGCGGCGGCAGGCGCACGGTTTTTGACACGCGCCCGAGAATCGCATCGAGCACGATGACGCCGATGCCGATTTCAACCCCGATGGCGATCAGGCTCCAGTCGATATTGTGCTGGATCACGCCTTGCGCGAGGGCCGATATCAGGCCGGCTTGCGGCGCCGGCAGCGCGCGCGCCGGATCGACACCCGGCGCTCCGAGAAAGCCGTACGCATGGTTCAGAAGGTCGAGCACCGGCGGAATGATCAGCGCACCGGCGATCACGCCGACCACCAGCGCGGCCTGCTGTTTCCAGGGTGTCGCATCGACCAGTTGGCCGGTCTTCAGATCCTGCAGGTTGTTGTTGGCAATGGTCGCCACCGCGAATACCACCGACGTGGCGAACAGCGCGAACGCGACCAGCGCCTTGCCGCTGTCGACCGGCAATTGCGTCTGCACGCCGAATGCGAGCAGCACGGCAACGATGATGACCACCAGTATGCCGATGCCGGACAGCGGACTGTTGGACGAGCCGATCAATCCGGCCATGTAACCGGTCACGGCGGACACGAAGAAACTCATGATGACGACGAAGATCACGCCTCCAACCACCAGCAGCGTGACGTGCGATCCGAGTCCGCTGGCGAGCGCGAAGCGACCGAGCAACCAAGCGATCGGTATCAGACAGGCCAGCGAGATCATGCCGACCATGCCGATCGGCATGTCATGTTCGGTGCGCGGCAGCTCGGCGCCCTGCCCGGCCTTTCGCGCACGCGAGGAGGCCATCGCCGCGGCGAGCCCGCTGGCCACCGGTTTGACCAGCGTGAACAACGTCCAGATCGCCGCCACGCCGATGGTGCCCGCACCAAGAAAGCGCACCTTGTGACTCCATGCCGACTGCGCGACATCCGCCGCGGCACCGGCCGCCGGCGCGAGCAACGTGTAGTGCGGCACCGCCCAGCCCCAGCCGATCACCGCACCGAGCAGCATCGCGATGCCGACCCAGAGGCCCACCAGATGACCGACCGCAAACAACGCAAACGACAGACTGAAATCGTAGCCGGTCGCCGCCCCGCGATCACCGATGCGGAAATACTGGGCGACATCGCTGGCGAACAGCTTCGTCTGCACCACGACTGCAAACCCCGCCGCGACCAGCGATCCGACCACGACGGCGCGCAGACCGGCCCTGCTCGACTCCTCCGCGCTGGCCTCGTCGACGCCGGTACCGGTCGCGCCGACCTTGAGGACCTCGGCACAAGCCACGCCTTCCGGATATGGCAGATCCGAGTCCGTGACCAGTGCCCGTCGCAGCGGAATCGTGTACATGACGCCGAGGATGCCGCCGGTGACACAGATGCCGAACGACTCCCAGAACGGGAATCCGTTCCACCAGCCGACGATGATCAGGCCCGGCAGCACGAAGATGATCGCCGACAGCGTACCGGCGGCCGACGCCACCGTCTGCACGATGTTGTTTTCCTGGATGGTCGCGTCGCGGAACTTGCGCAGGATCGCCATCGATATCACCGCGGCCGGTATCGAGGTGGCAAAGGTCAGGCCGGCCTTGAGCCCGAAGAACACATTCGCCGCGGTGAACACCACGGTGATGACGATGCCGATGATCAGGCCGCGTATGGTCAGTTCGGTGCGCGGCTCCACGCCGGCGTGTCGCTGTGTGTTCACACGTGCTTTCCCGTATTGAGACGATTCCCCTGCCGATCCGTGGACAGTATCGATCCGTCTGTCGCAAGAACACAGCCTGACGAGCCATGCCGGCGCGATCGGCAAGATAACCCGGATGCGGCCCGATTTTCCATCGTCGGGGATATCGGCCCAATGCACACGACCCGCCACCGTCGGCATGACATCGGTACGTCGCATGGCGGTTTCGGGCTGCCGGCCTCCACGCCGCAACTGTAACGCGCGCGCAGTTCCACTATCATTCGATGAGACCCACGGTCATATGGAGCGAGATCCCATGCAGCTCGAAGGCAGACGCGTCGCGGTAACCGGTGCATTCGGCAGTCTCGGCGCGGCGGTCGTGCGT
>JBAVZT010000032.1:0-2191 GCA_049588955.1 Rhodanobacteraceae bacterium
TTCTCGGGCCGGGCAACTATCTCGGCCGCAGCTGGGAAGGATCGCCGATCGCGATCACGGTCGAAGGTGCCAACATCCTGACGCGCAGCATGATGATCTTCGGGCAGGGCGCGATTCGCTGTCATCCGTACGTGCTTGAAGAGATGCGTGCCGCGGCCCTGGAGGATCGGCGAGATAGCTTGATCGCATTCGATCGCGTGCTTTTTCGCCATGTCGGGTTCGCGATCTCCAATGCCGCGCGCAGCCTCGTGCTCGGGCTGACCGGCGCGCGCATCGGCCGTGCGCCGGGCGATGCCTACACGCGTCGCTATTACCGCAAGCTCAACCGCTATTCGGCCGCGCTCGCGCTGGCGGCCGACACCGCGATGCTGACGCTCGGCGGCCGGCTCAAGCAGAAGGAGAAACTTTCCGGGCGTCTGGGCGACATTCTGTCGAATCTGTATATCGCATCGAGCCTGCTGAAACGCTACGAGGATCAGCGCCGCCCCGCAATCGACCAGCCGCTGCTGGCATGGGCATTTCACGATTGCGTGTATCGCATGCAGCGCGCACTCGATGGCGTGCTGCGCAATTTTCCGTTCCGTCCGGTGGCGTGGGTGCTGCGCTTCCTGGTGTTCCCGCTCGGACGTCGCGAATCGCCGCCGTCGGATAGACTCGGCCATCGTGTCGCCGCGCTGCTGATCTCGAACAACGAAGCGCGATCGCGCCTGCTCGAGTGGAGTTGGCTGACCACCGCGCCAAACAATCCCGTCGGTCGCATGAACGCGTTGCTGCCCGCTGTGATTGCGGCCGAGCCGGTCGAACGCAAGTTGCTGAAGGCGGTCAAGGCCGGCGAGATCGAAGGCTACGACTACGATGCGCAACTGGCCGACGCGAGAAATCGCAAGTTGCTCAGCGGGGCCGAATGCGACCTGCTCGCCCGTGTGCGGGCGGCGACGTTCGAATTCATTTCGGTCGACGATTTCGATCCGGCCGAATTGGGGCATCCGAACGCGATCCGATCCGATGACCGCCCGACAGACGAGCGCCCGACGGCTGCGCACACCCGCGTCGATCAGGCGCGCAGCGCCTCGGCGTGATGGCGCAGGTGATCGGCAATGAAACTCTGTACGAGCCAGTAGCTGTGGTCGTAGCCGGGATGCAGGCGCAGGTCAAGCCGCTGGTCGCAGTCGCGGCACGCTGCCGCGAACCATTCGGGTTGCAGCTGCGCCTCGAGAAACGGATCGGCCTCGCCCTGATCGATCAGAATCGAGCCGGGGAATGTCCCACGCTGCAGCAATTCGCACGCATCGTGTGATTTCCAGTCGTCGCGGTTTTCGCCGAGATAGCGCGAAAATGCCTTTTCGCCCCAAGGCACCCGGCTCGGTGCGACGATCGGCGCGAACGCAGAAACCGAGCGGTAGCGTGGCGCGTTCTTGAGCGCGAGCGTCAACGCGCCATGACCACCCATCGAATGGCCGCAAAGGCCTTCGCGGCTCAAATCGGCGGTGGCAAAGTGCTCACCGATCACGCGTGGCAGTTCGTCGGTCACATAGCTTGCCATCCGGAAGCGCTGCGCAAACGGAGGCTGCGTCGCATCCAGATAGAATCCGGCGCCTTCGCCGAATTCCCAGTCACCGGTTGCGCCATCGATGCCGGTTTCGCGCGGACTCGTGTCGGGCGCGACCAGCATCAGGCCGAGTTCGGCCGCGACACGCTGCGCGCCGGCCTTGATCGCAAAGGTTTCGTGTGTGCAGGTCAGGCCGGCGAGGTAATACAGCACCGGAAACCCGACATTGTGGGCGTGCGCCGATGCTGGCGGCGTGTACACCGAGAAGCGCATCGGGCCGGCGCAGACATCGGAATCGTGCTCGTAGAACCCCTGCGTTCCGTCGAAGCAGCGTTGCTCGGAGAGAACCCGCATCAATACACCACGACACTGCGGATCGATTCGCCCGCATGCATCAGATCGAAGCCGCGATTGATGTCCTCCAGTGCGAGCGTATGCGTGATCAACGGATCGATCGAGATACGCCCGTCCATGTACCAGTCGACGACCCTCGGCACATCGGTGCGCCCGCGGGCGCCGCCGAACGCACTGCCTTTCCACACGCGTCCGGTGACGAGCTGGAACGGGCGCGTCGCGATTTCCTGGCCGGCACCGGCGACGCCGATGATCACCGACACGCCCCAGCCCTTGTGGCAGCACTCG
>JBAVZT010000033.1:0-2259 GCA_049588955.1 Rhodanobacteraceae bacterium
GTCTGAGGGTTTGCAGCGCTCGAGGGTCAATATCTGCGGCACGGATCGCGCCCGAGATTGCGCTCATAGGTCGACACCTGCTCGTCGCGCAAATGACCGAAACGATCACTGACCGTCGTCGCGTTGATCATCCGGCACGCCTCGGATCGTGCAATCGGATGCCCGACCACACGCAGCGCGCCGACGCGCGAACGCCCGCGCTGGTGCGCCTTGAGCGAAGCCCGCGAGCTGCCATTGACGGTTTTCGGGCACGGTGCATGGCGATAGAACACCTCGCCGTTGGCGACGCGGCATTCCCAGGATCTCGGCTCGCGCAGTCCATGTCGATGAGTTCGGCCAAGGCGGTGGCTGCTGGAGGGACGGGTCCGCCTGGATGGTGTGCGCGGCGCGAGCGCCGGAGATGACGGCCCGGCAGCGTGCGGCGGCGGGGGCCTGATCGCGATCCGCTGCTGGCGCAAGCCGTATGCGCAGGGCCGGTCCTGGTAAGCGGGCGAACCATCCCCGTCGGTGCACTTGTAAATCGGCCCGGCGGCACACGCCTGCGATACGCACGCCATCCACGCCATCAGTCCGAATGCTCCACCGGCCATTGCCGACAGCACCGGTTTGCTCCGAGGTTTCACCTTCATCACGCGATCCTTGTTGGAAGCGCGATGATCCCGATCTCGCAATGATGCAGCTATCGCAGGGCACCGTGTCCTGCTGTAGGAAATTCCCCCGGCGCAATCCCTGAGCGCCCAGCTCGCGCAACGGGCAAACACCCGTGCGCGCGATGGATCGCGCGATGTTTGCCGTCTGGCACGGAGCACGGCGCGAAGCCGGCTCCCCCAGGTCGGGCTATTTCAATCTCTTGTGCGCTGTCTTGGGCAACTCCGGAAACCTGGACGCATCGTAACCGCCGATTTCGAATACGACCGTCTGCCTGCCCTTGCCTTTCAACGTGACATCGAGCGACACCTTGCGCGATTTCTGCATCTCGCCGATGAAACGCGCATCGTCCTCGATGAACAATGCAGGCTCGCCCGTGGGCGGCAGATAGGCCTTGAATCGCTGGACAGGTTTGTCGTCGAAACGGACCGCCAGTCTGCATTTTCCGGAACACACGAAACCGGCGCCATGGCCGAACAGATACACGCTTTGTCCCCATTGCGAATGCCGGCGCAGGACCAGTCGAATGCGATCGTTCAAGCCTTGTGGTTCGCTGCTGTAGATCGACGCGGTGTTCTGGACGCCGCCCGACTCCGTTGCGGACTGGTACGACCAAAGGCGCTTCATGCGTCGTTGTTCGCTGCCGGCTTTGGCTTTGGCGACCACGTCGGCGAGGGTTTTCCGAACTTCGACCGCCGCCGAGGTACGCGCGAATCTCGCGGCAATTTCCTGGCCGATTGGCGCCGCGAGTTCGTAATTCTTTTTCGCAAGCAGCACTCGGTACATGGCCAATTCCCGGTTGGCCTGCGCCTGGGCTGCCTGCGCAGCCGTATCGGCCTGGCCGCGGCGGTGGTCCTGTGGGCTGTTCGAGGATTGTGAACATGCTCCCAGCGCAAGCGCCGCGATCAGGCTGGCAATCACGGCGCGATACATACTGAAAGACATGAGAGGACTCCGGCCGGAGCTATGACAGAGCAATTTGAAAAAACGATCCGGCTCGCGGATATACCGCCACAGCGCGCGCAAGTGCGTGGTGCGACAATGCGACGCGCCTGTCCACCGCCGTTTGCCGGCAAGCACTATATAGGAGAAGTCGGTGCGCCAACGTATGGCCACGGCTACACTGGCGGCACATGTCAAGGAGCCTGTCATGCCGAAACAAGTCCTGATTCTTGCCTGCCTTGCGCTTGTTCTGGGCGGATGCGACACGGCGCCGACGCGACGCTCCGCCGAGACGCCGCAGTTTTTTGCGATGGCCGGCGCCGACCAACAGCATTTGCCGTTTTCCGAAGCGGTGCGTTCCGGGCCGCTGTTGTTCCTGTCCGGCCAGATCGGTGTGCGGCCCGGCACGCTTGAACTCGTTCCGGGCGGCATCGAACCCCAGACGCGTCAGGCCATGGAAAACATCAAGGCGGTCCTCGCGCGCCAGCACGCGAGTTTCGATGACGTGGTCAAATGCACCGCGTTTCTCGCCGACATGCGCGAATGGCCCGCATTCAACAGCGTCTATCGCACTTTTTTCAGCACGCATTTTCCCGCCCGCAGCGCGTTTGGCGCCACCGGGCTTGCGCTTGGCGCGCGCGTGGAAATCGAGTGCGTCGCCGCCGCGCC
>JBAVZT010000034.1:0-8463 GCA_049588955.1 Rhodanobacteraceae bacterium
GCCACGCTCGATCCGGAATTTCTCGTGATCGCCGACGAGAACAAGGCGCTGGCCGTCGCCGGAATCATGGGCGGACATGCCTCGCGTACGACCACCTCCACCTGCAACGTGTTTCTCGAAAGCGCGCATTTCGCGCCGACTGCAATCCTCGGGCGTGCGCGCAAGCTGGGGCTGCATACCGACGCATCGCATCGTTTCGAACGCGGTGTCGATTTCGAGCTGCCGCGGCGCGCCATCGAACGCGCGAGCGAGTTGCTGATCGCGATTGCCGGTGGTCGCGCCGGCCCGGTGCACGAAGCGCTGCTGCCGGCGCACCTGCCGGTTCGTCCACGCGTCGGATTGCGTCGCGAGCGTCTGGCCCGCGTATGCGGGATGACAATCGACGATGTCGAGGTAGTGCGTATCCTGAGCGCACTCGGCATGACGGTCGAGGACAGCGGCGATGGCTGGTCGATCGTGGCGCCGAGCTGGCGCTTCGATATCGCGATCGAGGAAGATCTGATCGAGGAAGTCGTGCGCGTGCACGGTTACCAGCGGGTACCGACGCGTTCGCCACGTGGTGACCTGAGCCTGGCGCCGCTGCCGGAGGAGATCGTGCCTGCCGGCGCGTTTCGCGCGCAACTTGCCGCGCGCGATTACTGCGAAGCGGTGTGCCTTGCGTTCGTCGATCGCGATTTGCTCGAAGTCTGGGGGCTGGCACACCAGGCCGTGGCGCTGGCAAACCCGCTCTCGGCCGAACTTGGCGTCATGCGCACTTCGCTGCTGCCGGGGCTGGTGGCGGCACTCCTCGCCAATCGTCGCCGTCAACAGGAACGCGTGCGCCTGTTCGAACTCGGGCGCGTGTTTCAACGGGGCCACGACGACATCAACGAGCAAGTGCGCATCGCCGGCGTCGTCTGCGGGCTTGCCGCAGCCGAGCAGTGGGCCGAATCCGGACGCCGCGCAGTCGACTTTTTCGACCTCAAGGGCGATGTCGAATCGCTGCTGCAACTGACCGGGGCAACCGGCGAGTTCGCGTTCCGTGAGGCCGACCAGCCCTGGCTGCATCCGGGGCGCGGTGCCATGTTGTCGCGCAACGGCCGCAACGTGGGCCATCTGGGCGCTTTGCATCCGAGGCTTCTGGGTGCGCTCGATCTGGACGATGTGTACTCATTCGAACTCGCCCTCGATGACTTGGCCACGCGCGCGTTGCCGCGCGCCGCTCCGCTGTCGCGCTTTCCGATGGTGCGGCGCGACATCGCAATCGTTGTTCCCGAAGACACGACCTATGGGCGCATCGAGGCGACGGTTCGCGCTGCGGTGGGGCCGGTTTTGCGTCACATCGGCCTGTTTGATCTCTACAGCGGCGACAATCTCGGAACCGGAGTCAAAAGTCTCGCTATGGGCTTGATTTTACAGGACGCATCGCGCACGCTTACAGATCAGGAAGCGGATCACTGTGTCGCTCTCGCGGTCGCCGCCCTGGAAACCGGATGCATGGCAACGTTGCGAGGGTAGGATGGCGCTGACCAAAGCGGAGATGGCCGAGCGACTGTTTGTTGAGGTCGGGCTGAACAAACGCGAAGCGAAGGACTTCGTCGACGCCTTTTTCGAGGTCGTGCGCGACGCGTTGGAAAAAGGGGAGCAGGTGAAATTGTCGGGTTTCGGCAATTTCGATCTGCGTTTCAAGAATCAGCGACCCGGGCGAAACCCGAAAACCGGCGAGGAGATTCCGATTTCCGCGCGCCGCGTGGTGACGTTTCGACCAGGTCAGAAGCTGAAGCTCCGGGTCGAAGCCTATGTTGGATCAGGGCAGCAATAGCGAATTGCCGGCGATTCCGGCCAAACGCTATTTCACCATCGGCGAGGTCAGCGAGTTGTGCGGCGTGAAGCCGCACGTACTGCGCTACTGGGAACAGGAGTTCACCAACCTCAAACCGGTCAAGCGGCGCGGCAACCGTCGCTATTACCAGCGTCACGATGTGCTCGTGATCCGGCAGATCCGATCGTTGCTGTACGATCAGGGCTTCACCATCACCGGTGCCCGCCAGCGGCTCGATGGCGCGCAGGGACGCATGGAAATCAGCATGTCGAACCAGATCGTGCGCCAGCTGCGGCTCGAGCTCGAGGAGTTGCTGCAGATCCTGAGGCACTAGCAGGATGCTGAAACGTCCGTCCTGGACTTTTTCAGCTTGCACGGTCGCGGCGAAGCGGCGCCACCTGCTCCGCGTACGACGATGTCTCAGGGCACGCTTCTTCGACACATGGTTCTTGCTATGATCGTTCATCCGTCGGGGCGTAGCGCAGCCTGGTAGCGCACCTGCCTGGGGGGCAGGTGGTCGTGGGTTCAAATCCCGCCGCCCCGACCATTGGTTTATGGGTTTGCTCCACGAAGGACGCAGCCGCGATCCCGGGCGGTGCTGTTCGTGGCCACGTTTTGGGTGAATGCTTAAATGGGTGAAACGCGCAGGACGCTGTACGCGGAGATCGAGCCGTACGACAGCGGGTTTTTGCAGGTGTCGTCGCTGCACCGGCTGTACTACGAGCAATGCGGCAATCCGGACGGCAAGCCGGTGGTGTTCCTGCATGGCGGACCCGGTGCCGGCTGCAATGCGAAGTGCCGCCGGTTCTTCGATCCCGAGGCGTATCGCATCGTCCTTTTCGATCAGCGTGGATGCGGACGATCCACGCCACACGCCGAATTGACCGACAACACGACCTGGCACCTGGTCGCCGATATCGAACGCCTGCGCGAGCACTTCGCGATCGAGCGCTGGCAGGTATTCGGCGGTTCGTGGGGGTCGACACTGGCGCTTGCCTACGCACAGACGCATCCGCAATGCGTCAGTGAACTCGTGTTGCGCGGCATTTTCATGCTGCGCCGCTGGGAACTCGAGTGGTTCTACCAGAAGGGCTGCGATGCGCTGTTTCCGGACGCCTGGGAACACTATCTTTCGGCGATCCCGGTCTGCGAGCATGGCGATCTGATGAGCGCGTACTTTCGGCGACTGACCGATGCCGACGCGGTGATTCGCCTCGCCGCCGCCAAGGCCTGGTCGGTGTGGGAAGCTTCGACGAGCTTTCTGCGGCAGGATCCGAAGCACATTTCGGGCAGCGCCGAAGACGAATTCGCACTCGCATTCGCGCGCATCGAATGCCACTACTTCGTCAACGGCGGGTTCTTCGAAAGCGACGATCAGCTCCTGCGCAACGCGGCGTGCCTGCACGACATTCCGGCCGTTATCGTGCAGGGACGCTACGATGTGGTCTGTCCCTTGCGCAGCGCGTGGGACCTGCATCGCGCGTGGCCGCGAGCCGAATTGCGTATCGTGGCGGACGCCGGCCATTCCGCGTTCGAGAGCGGAATAACGCATGAACTGATCGGGGCGACCGATCGCTGGCGCTGATGCGGAAAATGCCCCGCGCGTTGCGCGCAGGAAGCCGGTTATCCTTGCCGCACCTGTCTGCCCTCGTGTGTGATCCAGCGCGCGTCCGCGCACTTGTCCAGAGTCGTTCCTGATCCCGCGCAAGACCGTCACGTCGGGTCTGACCCGGGGTAAAAATTTATTCACCGATGCCACCAGCCCTGGCATGACGCCGGAAGACTCATGCAGAGTTTCCGGCGCCTGTTTTGCCCGTTCAGGGTATGCGATCGGTCAATGCGCCGGTGCAGAACCGCTCAGGCAGGTCTTCATGAACGACTTGCGAGCCGCGCCCTTGAGCGCCTTGGTCTTGGCTTCGGCGTTGCAGGACTTCATTTTCTGCTGCTGCATCATTTTGCCGTTGCTCGCGACAGGAGCGGCGGCGGTCTTGCCCTTGAGGCAGTTGCTCATGAACGCCTTGCGATCCGCTCCCTTCTTGCCCGTCGCCTGCTTGTTGCAATTGACCATACGCTGTTGCTGGGCGGACATCGGCTTGCCAGCCTTGTTCATGGTCTGCGCCATCGCAGCACCCGAACCCATCAACGCCAGTGCAAGCGCCATTGACAACGTCGTTTTCAACTTCATCTCGGAACTCCTCGTCACATGAATCCGGTGCCGCAGCGGCATCGGTGCGCTGCATATTAGCGCTACGGTCGACAAGCGCAATCGGATTCTTGCGACGTGAGATGTAGGAGTTTTCGTGCTCGCGACGTCCGCGCGAGAGCGACATCGAGCCGGCCCGAAAGTTCCCTTGACGGTTGTGCTGGTCCCGCTGATCGCGTCGCTCGAAGCGAGGCAATCAGCGGACGGATCAGGCGGCTGCGGCGTGTGGCGCTTCGGTCTTGCGCGGGCCTTCCGCCAAGGCCAGGCGAATGCCTTCGATCAACAGGTCGACCTCGGCGCTGGTAATCCGGAAATGCGGCGTGAAGCGCAGCGAATTGGCGCCGCCATGGATCACGCCGTAGCCGTGCTCGCGCATCCATTCCTCGGTGCTGCCGGCTCCGTAGCACTTGAATTGCGACGACAATTCGCAGGAAAACAGCAGTCCCGTTCCTTGCACCTTGGTGATGAGGCCCGGCAGCGCGGACTTGAGCTGTTGGAGCTTGTCCAGGAATTCCGTGCCGCGTGCGCGGATATTGTCGCGCACCTCACTCGTCAACATGTCGAGCACGGCGCAGGCGACATCCATCGCGCGCGGATTGCTGGTCATCGTGTTGCCGTAGATACCGGTTCGATACATTTCGGCCACCGTCGCCGTCACTGCGAGCACGGACAGCGGATACTGACCGGCGTTGAGTGCCTTCGAATAGGTTTCCATGTCCGGCGCATCGAGTTTTTCGAAGCCCGGATAATCCACGATCGACAGGACCCCATGCGCGCGCAGGCCGGCCTGAATCGAATCGACCAGCAGCAGACAACCGTGCGCGCGCGTCAGCTCGCGAGCCGCCGCGTAGAATTCGGTCGTGACCGCGCGACCCGGGTCGCCTTCGCCCATGACCGGCTCGAGAAACATGGCGTGGATGAACCATCCATGGTGTTCGGCTTCGGCAAACACCCGCTTGAGATCCTCGACATCGTAGGGCTCGACCGTGAGCAGGCTGTTTTCGTCGCGATAGCTGGCGAGATTCTGCACGTAGGCCCTGCGCGAGGAGTCCGAGTACACCGCCGGTCCCTCGGTACGCCCGTGGAACGCTCCCTTGACCGCGAGGCGTTTGATCATTCGTCCGGCGTGGCGTGCGCCGGGATCGGTCATGCGCTTGGCGTTGGCATCGGCAATGCGGCAGGCGAGCGTGACCGCCTCGGATCCCGAGTTGAGACACAGGAAACGTGCGAACGGCGAACCGCCTCGGCTGCGGCCGATCTGACGCTTGAGCGCTTCGCCGAAACGCTTTTGGGACAGGCTTGGCGTCATGACATTGGCCATGACCTGCGATCGCGCCATCGCGGCCAGCACCGGCTTCGGCGCGTGACCGAAGCCAAGCATGCCGTATCCGCCCGAGTCGTGAAGCACCGCACCCTTCAAGGTGATCAGCCATGGCCCGTGCGCCGCAATGGCGACGTACGGATTGACCGCATCATTGGGGTAGAAGTTGATGAAATCGGCTTGCGCCCGCCGCGTCTGCTCGTCTTCGCTGAGTCGCAGAAAGTCGGGCATGCTCGAGCGCAGCGCCAGATGCGCGGCGTAGGCCTCGTCGATGGCCTCGGTCAGATCCGGATAATGCGCGAGGCAAGCTTCGACGACAGGATCGGCCAGTCCCGGTGTGCGCAGTGCGCCGCCGAAATTGCGCATCTCCTCGAGTTTTCCCAGCAGTGCGGTCATCGCGATCTCCCGCTCAAGCCATGGCTGCTCCCGTTGGCGCAGTTGCCATGCTTAGCCTTTGATTGGATTGAAGAAAATCAAGTCATCAAGGATATCACAGGCGCCGCCTGGACGGTACCCCGCCCAGGTGACGAGTGTCATTGCAAACCGCTGACGGGCTCGACTGTCGCGACGGCTGCGCGCAGCTCAGACTTCAATCGGCAAGGCGCCTGCCGCACACCCCAAATCGCCGTCGCGGGCGATTTCCACCCAGGAGTCGAGAACCATGCCGCATGAATCGCCGAGCCCCCTGGCCGATCTGATCGGTGCAAGCAAACATTACGGCAACGTCCAGGCGCTGGACGGCATCGATCTGTCCGTCCACAGGGGTGAAATACTTGCCCTGCTGGGACCCAATGGAGCCGGCAAGACCACGGCGGTGTCGCTGCTGCTCGGCCTGGTGCGGCCGGACGCCGGGAATGCCTTGTTGTTTGGTCAGCCCCCGAACGCGCTGGGCGGGCGCCGCCGCATTGGCGCGATGCTGCAGACCGCCGGCGTACCTGAAACGCTGCGGGTCATCGAACTGATCGGCTTGTTCCGCAGCTACTATCCGGAACCGCGCAGCGTCGCCGATATCGTCGCGATGGCAGGCATCGATGGTCTCCTCGATCGCCGCTATGGCAAGCTTTCCGGCGGGCAGCAGCGCCGTGTGCAGTTTGCGCTGGCCATCGTCGGCAAGGTCGACATCCTGTTTCTTGACGAACCAACCACCGGACTCGACATCGAGGCGCGAGCGAGGCTGTGGAAAACCATTCGTCAGCTCGCCGCCGGTGGCTGCGCGATTGTATTGACCACGCACTACCTCGAAGAGGCCGAAGCACTGGCCGACCGCGTCAACGTGCTCGCACAGGGGCGCATTGTCGCCGCGGGCAGCGTCGGTGCCATTCGAGCCCGCGTGGCGCAGCGCCGCGTTCGTTGTGTGACCGTGCTTGAAGTGGATGCGATCGAGCGCTGGCCGGAGACCACCCGTGTATCGCGCGATGGTGACCGCATCGAGATTGTCACTGATGCCGCCGAAGCCGTCGTGCGTCGTCTGTTGAACGCGGACACCACGGTCGCCGAACTGGAAGTGCACCGTGCCGGTCTCGCCGAGGCGTTTGTCGAAATCACTCGCGAACACAAGGAGGCGGCGTAATGTCTTCCCCGATGGATGCTCACCTGCGTGCCGTGTCGACAGCACCTGCGCCGATGCCGCCAGTGCGCATGTTGCACGCCTACCTGCTCGAGGCGAGATACGAGTTTCTGCGCGTTCTGCGCACACCGGCGTTTGCGGTGCCGACGCTGCTGTTTCCGCCGATGTTCTATCTGCTGTTCGGTATCGTGCTCAATCACGGCGATGCCAAAGCGGCGCATTACCTGTTCGCGACCTACAGCATTTTTGGCGTAATGGCTCCGGGACTGTTCGGATTCGGCGTCGGCGTTGCGATCGAACGCGAACGCGGCTGGCTCTCGCTCAAGCGGGTCGCGCCAATGCCGCCGGGTGCCTATCTGTGCTCGAAGATGGCGATGGCAATGCTGTTTGCGGCGATCACCTATGCAACTCTTGCGGTAATGGCGAGCGGGCTCGGCGGTGTGCGTCTGGCCCCAGGTCAATGGCTGCTGATCGGCGTGATCGCGGTGCTCGGCGTTTTGCCTTTCTGCGCGCTGGGGTTGATGATCGGTGCACGCGCCAACGCCTCGGCGGCGCCGGCGATCGTCAACTTCATCTATTTGCCGATGTCTTTCCTGTCCGGCTTGTGGATGCCGTTGTCGATGTTGCCGGCGTTTATCGGTCGGATTGCGCCATTGTGGCCTGCGTATCATCTCGGCCAACTCGCGCTGATGACGGTCGGCCAGGGGCCGGCGAGTGCCATCGGCGGGCACGTGGTCTGGATCGCTGCGTTCACCGCGGTATGTTTCGTTATCGCGCGGCGCTGGCTGTCACGAGTGGCTTGATGGGACGAACCATCTCGCCCGAATGCAGCGATAATGCCCAACATGCTCGAACGCCTCTTCCAACCAGCGCCCGATGCGCCGGCGTACAGCAACAGTCGGGATGGCAGGTCGCGCTACTTCCCGCTGATCAACCTCGGATGGATGATCTGGGTGTTTGCCGACCTGTTCCTCGGCGGCAAGATCGACCGTGCATGGTGGATCGCCACCGCCGTCAGTGTGCCGATATTCCTGTTTTTGTATCAGCAGGGATATACGCGATCGCGACGTCACATCAGCTATTTCGCGCTGGCACTGGCCGTGCTCGGCTATGCGGTGATGCCGTGGAATCACAGCGGCGGAGCCACCTATGTGATTTACGCCTGCGCGTTCTGTGCATTCATCGGATCGCCCAGGCAGGGCATCGCGAGCATCCTGCTGGTAATAGCCGGTTTCGCACTGTGGAGCCATCTGCAGGGTTGGCCGTGGGTGGCCACGATTGCAATGACCATGGTGGCACTGTCGGTCGGTGGCGGCAATCTGGTCTACGGGATCAACGCGAAGAAAAATGCCGAGTTGCGCCTCAGCCACGACGAAGTGCGCCGCCTCGCCGCGACCGCCGAGCGCGAGCGTATCGGCCGCGACCTGCACGACCTGCTCGGTCACACCTTGTCGCTGATTACGCTCAAGTCCGAACTGGCAAACCGGCTGTTCGATCGCGATGCGGCCTCGGCGCGGCGCGAGGTTGCCGAGGTCGAGCGTGTCGCGCGCGATGCGCTGACGCAGGTGCGC
>JBAVZT010000035.1:0-3147 GCA_049588955.1 Rhodanobacteraceae bacterium
GGCTTCGGATTCCAGATGTTGTCGGTCGCCGTGGGTTGGCAGATCTACGCGCTGACCGGCCGCGCGTTCGATCTCGGTCTGGTCGGCCTGGTGCAGTTCGTGCCGTCGCTGTTGCTCGCGCTGCCGGGCGGGCATGTCGCCGATCAGTTCAATCGCCGGCGCGTCGTGGTGTCGTGCCAGCTGCTCGAATGGATCGCCATTGCGTTGCTCGCGATCGGCAGCGCACTCGGCTGGCTAAGCGAAGTGCATATCCTCGTGCTGATCTTCCTGATCGGCGTGGCCAAGGCGGTCGAGTTTCCGACCCGCGTCTCGATGGTGCCGGGGCTGGTTCCCGAACGCATGTTGCCGCGTGCAATGGCGATGAACGCTTCCGCCGGGCAGATTGCGATGATTGCAGGCCCCGCGGTCGGCGGGTTCCTGTACGTGGCCGGCCCCGATGCGGTCTACGGCATCGCCGCCGCGTTGTATGTGGTTTCGCTGGTGCTGATGTCGCGTTTGCGCTACGACCATGTGCCGCCACGGCGCGAGCCGGCGACACTGAAGACGGTGTTCGCCGGCGTCGCGTTCATTCGTGCGCGGCCGGTCGTGCTCGGCGTGATCTCGCTGGATCTGTTCGCGGTGCTGCTCGGCGGCGCGACCGCACTGCTGCCGATCTTCGCACGCGACATCCTGCATACCGGCCCGTGGGGCCTCGGTCTGTTGCGCGCGGCGCCGGCGGTCGGCGCGCTCGCAATGTCGGTGTGGCTCGCGCGACACATGATGCAGCGGCATGTCGGTTCGATCATGTTCGCCTCGGTCGCGGCCTTCGGCGTCGCGACGTTGATCTTTGCCTTGTCGCATGTGCTGTGGCTGTCGCTCGCCGCGCTGTTCGCGCTCGGCGCGTTCGACATGGTCAGCATGGTTATTCGCGGCGCGCTGGTGCAGCTCGAAACGCCGGACGAAGTACGTGGTCGCGTCAGTGCGGTCAACTCGATCTTCATCAACACCTCCAACCAGCTCGGCGAGTTCGAGTCCGGCATGCTCGCGGCCTGGGTCGGCGCGGTCGGCGCGACCTTGATCGGCGGCGTCGGCACGCTGCTCGTGGTCGGCCTGTGGATGCTCATGTTCCCGACCTTGCGCCGGCGCCAGCGGCTCGAATCCGAACCGCAGGACACACAGGAAGGCGCAACGCAAACCTTGCAGCCCTGATCGCGTCGCCTTCGGCGCGCCGAGCCGTCTTGTGGAACGCACCTTCAGTTCGCTGCGTGCAACAGCGGCGTGACGACGCGTTCCAGGCGCGCTTGCGTCCAGACCGGATTGTCGTCGTCCCAGCCGTTGTCGACCAGGCGGCCTTGCCGATCGATCGTGAAACTCACCGGCAGATGCCAGATGCGACCGTAGCCCGGAACATGCGGGTCGCCCAGCAGGCCGACCGGAAAATCGAGTTTTCGTGCGACTGCGCGGACGCGTTCGATTGCGCCCGGCGGATCGAGACTGAAACCGAGCACGACCAGCCCGTCGTTCTTGTGCGACGTCGAATAGCGCGACAACAGCGGCAGTTCCTCGCGGCATGGCTCGCACCAGGTTGCCCAGAACGTCACGATCACCACCTTGCCGGCGAGCTCGCGCGTGTCGATGTGCTCGCCGCCGAGTGTGGTCAGCGTGATCGGCGGCGCAGGTTGTCCGACGACGAGATCGTTGGCGAGGCACGAGGGCATGCGCGCAGCACTCAACACAAGCATGAGTGCGGTCATGGCGAAGCGGGCACGAGCCACCGATATGCGCCCATGACTTGTCACGATGCGATGCCTCGTCTGCGCATCGGTGCGATCGTCGACTGGAGACGTGCAGTCACCACGCTCATCAAAGCGCGACGCTGATGCCGAGGTTCGCGATCCAGTGCGGAAACAACTGGTAGCCCGCGAGATGGCTGTAGACCGGGACCTGCACGAAACCGTAGATCTGCACATTTCGACGCAGGCTCGCACTGATGCCGCCGCTGACGTACGCGACCGTGCCCTCGCTGTTCGCGCGATCGGCGAGCGCGCCCCGGTCGGCGGACTTGTGTTGCAGATTGAGCTGCAGTTGCGGCACCCAGTTCGCGTGCGCTTCGTAACGCAGTCCCGTGCTCAGCGTGGCTTGATCGCCGGGACGAAAGTCCGCGCCCGCGCTATCGAGTCGCTCGGACACGGCCGCCTGAAACCGCGCATCGACGAACGCATCGAAGTTCTGGCTGACCGCTTGATAGTAGTACGCGCCGACGATGAGGTCGGTGCTGCCGGTGCCGGCCTGCAAGCTGGTGTCGAGCGCTTCGCCGGCAAGCGGACCGGAATGAAACAACGCCGGATCGCCGACGATGTCGCCATCCTCGGTCTCACCACCGTCGCGTCCGGTCGGCAGCTTGATGCCGGCGAGCATGCCGAAGTTGTGCGTCGGCAGAAATCCCTGATAACTCACGATGAGGCGCGCGTCGCCGACTCCGCTGACGCTCGCCCCGCTGACCTGATCGGGCGTGACGAGATCCGGCGTGAACGGGGCCGCGTGTTCGCCATAGGTCGTATGGTCGCGCGAGACCAGCGGCAGCAGTGCCGTGAAACCCCAGTTCGCGTTCGGGCGATAACTTGCGCTGAGATGGAGATAGCGATTGGTCGTGTCCTTCTCGATCTCGCTCTCGCCCACGCCGGGATCGGTCGGGTGGTCGATCACGTCCTCGGGCGACGCGCTGCCGTTGCCGTGGCGCAACTCGTCCTGATCGAGAAAGGTGTAATCGGCACTGAATCGCCAACCCGGTTGCGCGGTGTAACCGGTGGCGCCGTCGGTGCTCAAGGTGCAGCCGCAGGTCGCGCAGGCGAGTGCGAGCGACGGCAGCGAGAGCGGCACGAGCAGCAACGCGAGAATCAGTCGATGGAGCGCGAATGGCATCGGATATTCCGTGCAGAGCGAACTCGTCAGCCCAGCCGAGGTGGGTAGCGCTGGGTTGCGGCAGAATGTCGCAAGGGACGCAATCGTCTCTCGCTGCGTGAACCGTCGCAACCAGACACATGGGTTCCCCCAGAGCCCGCACTGGTTGCTGGGCTCGATGCAAGGACTGACCCGTCCGGGGTCGTGATGGTGCGGGGCGGCAGGGGAGTTCGCTCAGGGGGCATTGGTGACGGCAGTGTCCGGCGC
>JBAVZT010000036.1:0-3168 GCA_049588955.1 Rhodanobacteraceae bacterium
ATCCGGATCTGTGCACCTTGACGTCGTACCTGGATACGATCGCGAACTTCGACCAGATCGGCCTGGATCATCTCAGGGGACGCAGCCCCGACGGTACGGTCGTGCAATTGCTGCGAGTGCCTGATTAACAGGATGCCGAGCACGCCTGGCCCATGACGCGGTCGGGAACGGCATCAACGATCTTCGCCGATAAGTTCGGCGAGCCTGCCGCTGCGGTCGGCCGAGACCAGATCCTCATAGCCGCCGATATGAATATTGTTGATGAATACCTGCGGAACGCTGCGGCGGCCGCCGCTGCGCGCGAGCATCTCCTCGCGCCGGGCCGGATCAAGATCGATGCGTATCTCCTCGAACGCCAGTCCGCGCATGCGGAGAATGTTCTTGGCGCCGGTGCAATAAAGACAGGTCGACGACGTATATAGGTCGATGCGTGGCACGCGAGGCGAGTCCGAAAGCGTCCGCCCACCATTTTGGCGAGAGGATGCTCCAATCGCAAGCACAGCGCCGGAGACAGTGCTGCAATCGTTCATGGCCTTGACGTTCGGCCATACCTGTTGGGGAAGAGCGGGAAGATCGCCGTTCGGCGGAAATTCGCCAGTCGGAATCGTGCAGAAACTCGCTTGCGGTAGCGACGGAACCTCGACCGCGCTAAGGTGGTCGAATGCTAAATACGGGCCGGATTCCACCATGCACACGTTTCGCTGGTTGCCAATGACGCTGGCACTTGCCCTTGCGGGCACTGCTGGCGCGCGCGACACGGCGGTAAACCTGCCCGACATCGGCAGTTCTGCGGGTACCGTCATGTCGCCGGGAGATCAGCACGAGTACGGCGCAAGCATGCTGCACGAGCTGCGTTCCTATGGGCTGGTTCTGGATGATCCTTTGCTTGACGACTATATCAATGCAGTCGGATACCGGCTCGTCGCGCACAGCGACCAGCCCGATCTTTCGTTCACGTTCTTCATCCTGCGCGATCCGGAAATCAACGCATTCGCGGCGCCTGGCGGCTATATCGCAGCAAACAGCGGAATGATCACGGCGATGCATCGCGAGGACGAGCTCGCCGCGATCCTAGCCCACGAGATAGCGCATATCACTCAACAACACCTGTTGCGTGCGTTCGAGGACGCCAAGAAGAGCAGCATTCCGATCGCTCTGGCAATGCTCGGTGCCATTGTCGCGACGTCGCATCGCAATGACGACAGTGCTGGTGCGGCAATCGTGTCCGGTACCTCGCTGATGCAGCAACGCCAGATCGATTTCACCCGGCAGGACGAAACCGAAGCCGATCACGTCGGCATCCAGACGCTTGCGCGTGCCGGTTTCGACCCGTTCGCGATGGCCGACACGTTTTCGACGTTGCAGCGTGTCATGCGATCCAACGGCATCGATGTCCCGGAGTTCCTGCTGACCCATCCCGTGGACATCCATCGCGTTGCAGACGCCAAGGCGCGGGCGACGCAGCTCACCGGCGAGGCCGATGATGCTCGCAACGGTCGGAGCGGCACCGCTGTCGCGCTGGGTAACTCGCCGTTGCTGCCGCTCGCGCAGCTGCGCAACATTGCGAAGACGGACGTCAAATCCGCAAAGATCGACTCTCCCGATGAAACCGGCGAAGCCTATTTCGAGCTGATGCGCGAACGCGCCCGCGTGCTCAGCGCGCCTTCCGCGGGCGCCATGGTCCGTTACTACGCGGACAACCTGCGCGACGATAGCAAGTTCGATACCCCCGCCAATCGCTACGGATACGCTCTCGCCCTCACTCGCGCGCATCAGGCAAAACAAGCGGTGGCCGAAATGCGCGCACTGATCGCCAAACAACCGGAACGCTCGGTATTCCGCCTCGCGCTTGCCGATGCCGAAGATCAAAATGGCAATGAGAAGGCTGCCTCGTCGATCTACGAGGAACTCAATCTGGATTTCCCGGGCAACCACATGATCGCGCTGGCCTATGCCAAGTCCCTGTTGGCGCGCGGCACCGGCAAGGCGGGCAGCCATGCCGCCGAATTGCTGAGGCCGTTGCTCGATCGATTCAGTGATGACCCGGACCTGCAGGAGAGTTTCGGCCGAGCCTGTCAATTGTCGGGTGACAAGGTTCGCGCGACGGAAGCGTATTCCCAGGCGGCCTACCTCAATGGTCATGCGGAAGACGCACTCAATCAACTCAAGGCGTTGTTGAAACAGCCGGAACTGACCTATTACGAGCGCGCCCGCGTGGATGCACGCATCACGGCACTGACACCGGTCGTGCTGGAGTTGCGCCAGCGTGGCGGCAAGCATCCCGACGACGACTCGTCGCTGGTACCCACCCTCGCCTGCTGTCGTCGCTGAAGGCATACGCCACGATCCGGGGGACAGCGGCATGGGGCAAACCGAAGGGCTCTCGCACAACCGGCAAATCCGGCGTGAGGACGCGCACGCGGCGGAGCGCCCGGTCGATATCCCGGTGCCCGACCCATTGCAGCCCGCTGCGAAAGCACCCGACGTGTCCAAAACTCCGGATTTCCGCGATCCGCGCCTGTACCTGAACCGCGAGCTGGCTCAACTCGAATTCATCTTCCGGGTCCTCGCGCAGGCCGAGGATTCCACTCTGCCCCTGCTCGAGCGATTGCGTTATCTCTGCATCTCGTGTTCGGTTCTCGACGAATTCTTCGAAGTGCGTGTCGCGGTGCTCAAGCAGCATCATGCGTTCGGCGAAGTACGCCCCGGTGCCGATGCGATGCCGCCCCTCGATGTACTTGCGCGTATCCGCGAACGCGCGCTGGCTCTGGTCAAGGCCCAGTACGATTTCTGGAACGACGCACTATTGCCGGAACTGGAACGCGAAGGCATCCGCTTTCTCGCTGGAGAACGCTGGACCGACAAGCAGAAGCGCTGGCTGCAGGGCTATTTCCGTCATGAAATTCTGCCAGTACTTTCTCCATTGGGCCTGGATCCGTCACACCCATTCCCGCGCATTCTCAACAAGAGCCTGAACCTGGCGGTGGTCCTGGAAGGACGCGATGCGTTCGGGCGCGAGGGTCACATGGCACTCGTGCGCGCGCCGCGCTCGTTGCCACGCATCATCCGCCTGCCGGACGAGGTCGCCGAGGCCCCCTACGATTTTGCATTCCTCTCCAGCGTGCTGCCCGAATTCATGAACGAGCTGTTCCCGGGCATGCAGGTCAA
>JBAVZT010000037.1:0-8108 GCA_049588955.1 Rhodanobacteraceae bacterium
GTGCTGGTCAGTGCCGGCCCGACGTACGAGGATATCGACCCGGTCCGTTTCATCGGCAACCGCAGTTCCGGCCGCATGGGCTTTGCGGTTGCCGCGGCCGCGGCAACCCAGGGTGCCAAGGTCACACACGTGGCCGGACCGGTCGCGCTGTCGACGCCCCCCGGCGTCGAGCGTATCGATGTGCGCAGTGCCACCGAGATGCGCGATGCGATCCTGGTCCGCGCCGAGAAACAGGACATCTTCATTGCGGCCGCCGCCGTCGGCGATTATCGGCCACAGACGGCTGCCGCCGGCAAGCTCAAGAAGGACGGCAAGCCGCTGAAGCTCGAATTGATCGAGAACCCCGATATCCTGGCCGAAGTCGCCGCATTGGCGAGACGCCCGTTTCTCGTCGCCTTCGCGGCCGAGACCGAAGCGCTTGAAGACAATGCATCTCGAAAACTCGAGGAAAAGCGAGTCGACCTGGTTGCCGCCAATCAGGTCGGCCGCGATCGTGGTTTCGAGCGAACGGACAACACCCTCCTGCTGTTGTGGGCCGATGGCCGCGAACAACTCGCGCTTTCCGACAAGGCGGTACTGGCACGCCAGCTGATCGCGCGCGTTGCACAACGCTACCGCGCGACGCGCATGGATGCGGGTCGCGCCTCGTGAACGTGGTGGAGCTGAAGATCCTCGATTCCCGGCTCGGCCGGGACTTCCCGCTACCCGAGTATCAGAGCGTCGCGGCAGCCGGCATGGACCTGCGCGCGATGCTCGATGAATCCCTGCATCTGGACGGCGGTGCAAGCGCCCTGATTCCGAGCGGCATCGCGATCCACATCGGGGATGCTTCCTTGTGCGCGATGGTCCTGCCGCGCTCCGGGCTCGGCCACAAGCACGGTATCGTGCTCGGCAATGGCACCGGGCTGATCGATGCCGACTATCAGGGGCCATTGCAGATTTCGTGCTGGAACCGGTCGCAAACCGCATTCACAATCCATCCCGGAGAACGCATCGCGCAGCTGGTTTTCGTACCGGTCGTGCGGGTTGCATTTGAACGCGTCTTCGAGTTCGCCCCGAGCGCGCGCGGCGAAAGCGGATTCGGCAGCTCCGGGCGTCATTGATCAGGGGATGAGGTTCGCAGCCATGAAGCTGGCACTCAGAGACAAGGACGGACGCCCACGATTCCGATTGCCGCGGATGGCCTGGAACTGGCGCGCACCGGCTCTTATCGGCCTCGCGACCCTGTTGCTGGCGTTGGGCGCTTTTCTGGTGTGGCAAGGCTATCTGCTGCTGCATGAGCGCGCGGGTGCCGCCGCCGCGGTGCGCGAGCGTCAGGCTCTGGTGAGGGAGATCGGCGACGAGATTTCGCGCACGCGCGTGCGCATCGAGAAAGCCCTCACCAGGGATTCCGTGCAACAGGCGCTGGTACCGGGGGATGACGCGGCGCGTGTCGCCGCAGCGGCGGCTCTCAGGAAAATCATGCCCGATATCGAACAGGCCACGTTTTACAGTCCGGCCATGAACGAGGTGATCGAAGGCGATCTTGCGCGCCTGGGTTACGGCAAGGCGGCCCTCCTGATGCAGGCGAGGCTCAGCGGCAAGGCGGCATCGGCGGAAATGCGAATGGGCCCGAAATCCGGTTCGCGGCTGGTATTCGCGCTGCCGGTAACCCACGACAACAACCTGGTCGCCTATGCGGTTGCCGTATTGCCGTTTGCCCCGGTGCTCGACATTTTTCGCGCAACGCGCCTGAGCGGCGCACGGCTGGACCTTCGCCAGGGAGACGGGAGCGGTGATTTTGTGATCGCCAGCGTCGGCGACGGCAGCGGCAATTCGATCGCCGATCCGGGCATACCGATCGCCGGTTCGAGTCTGCGTATCGGCAAGGCACAACCGACCGCCTTCATCGTCGTGTCGCGAAATCCGTGGCTTCTGGGGCTGTTGACCTTGCTGTGCTTCCTCGGCGGCGGCGGAGCCTTGTGGCTGCGACACGCCGGTTTGCAGCGCACGCTGGATCTGGTTCGACGCAAACCGAAATTCGCCGCGGACGAGATCACGCTGGCGCAGGTCCTGAAATCCGGCGATTCGGCAAGCCCGGTTTCTTTCGGTCTGGAGAAAGCGTCTGCCTCGCGTCACGCCGCTTCCGGCGTCGACGCGGCCGCTGTCGATCACCGCATGTTTCGCAGTTACGACATCCGTGGTGTGGTCGGCGAGGGCCTGACCCCCGATGTCGCACGCCTTCTCGGTCGCGCGATCGGCAGCGAGGCGGGTGAACGCGGACTCGCCGAGATCGTCGTCGGGCGTGACGGTCGGTTGTCCGGCCCGGATCTGGCGGCAGCATTGATCGAGGGATTGCGCGCGAGCGGCATCGACGTCATCGATATCGGCCTCGCGCCCACTCCTCTGGTGTATTTCGCCGGCTACAAGCTCAACACCGGATCGGGCGTCGCCGTCACCGGCAGTCACAACCCCCCGAACTACAACGGATTCAAGATCGTGCTCGGTGGCGAAACCCTTGCCGAAGCCGCCATTGAGGACTTGTATCAGCGCATTCTGGCCGGTCGTTTCCGCGATGGCGCCGGCGGTTTGCAACTCGTCGATGTCGCCGAGGATTATGTTGCGCGAATTGGCGACGACATTCAGGTTGCGCGCAAACTCAAGGTTGTCGTCGATTGCGGAAACGGCGTTGCCGGTGCGTTGGCACCCCGTGTCATCGAGGAAATCGGCTGCGAAGTTCTGCCGCTCTACTGCGAAGTGGACGGCAACTTTCCGAACCATCATCCGGATCCGTCCGACCTGCGCAACCTGAAGGATCTGATCCTGACCGTGAATCGAACAGGCGCTGATCTGGGAGTTGCATTTGACGGCGATGGCGATCGATTGGGCGTGGTGACAAAGAACGGCGAAGTGATATTTCCCGATCGGCTGTTGATGCTTTTTGCGATAGACGTGTTGAGTCGCAATCCGGGCGCCACGGTCATCTACGACGTCAAATGCACCGGTCACTTGCAATCCTTGATTCTGGAACACGGGGGCAGCCCGTTGATGTGGAAGACCGGGCATTCCCTGATCAAGGCCAAGATGCGAGAAACCGGTGCAGCCCTGGCCGGAGAAATGAGCGGACACTTCTTCTTCCAGGAACGCTGGTATGGCTTCGACGATGGTATCTACGCCGCGGCTCGTCTGCTCGAAATCCTGGCCAGCGATCCCGAGGATCGAAGCGCCGCCGACATTTTCGCGAATCTGCCCAAGGGCAAGTCGACTCCCGAGCTGAAGATTCCGCTTGAGGAAGGCGAAAACCAGCTCTTCATCGAACGTTTCCGCGAGCAAGCGGTACTGGAAGGTGCTCGCCTGACCATGATCGACGGGCTGCGCGCCGACTGGCCGGATGGCTGGGGCCTGGTGCGCGCATCCAATACCACACCGGCGCTGGTACTGCGTTTCGATGCCGACAGCGTCGCGGCGCTGGAACGTATCAAGAACGTGTTCCGTGAACAGTTGCTTGCAGTGGATCCGAAACTGTCGGTACCGTTCTAGAAACGACTTGCAATCGATTCAGCGTTGTCGATCGGCATCGGCG
Organism: Rhodanobacteraceae bacterium; assembly: GCA_049588955.1. Taxonomy (GTDB): domain Bacteria; phylum Pseudomonadota; class Gammaproteobacteria; order Xanthomonadales; family Rhodanobacteraceae; genus Dokdonella_A. Next base: position 3,563 of record JBAVZT010000037.1, read on the forward strand.
GCCGCTTTCAGTTTGCGGTAGTGGGCGAGTTCGTCGGCGAACTGACGCACTGTTTGCGCGCGTTCGGCTACCTTGCGCGAAACCGCATCACGTTGATTGCGGGTGCGCGCACGCATTTTGCTGACCTGCCTGGCGAGACTCGCCGGCACCGGCTTGTCGATGCGGTCGAATTCGGCCGCATGGTCGAGCATGTCGGACAGGCTGGTTTCCTGATTCTTCAGATCGACGCGTGCAGCGTCGATACCCTTGTCCAGATAGTCAAGTTGCAGTTGCTGGGCGTGCTCGAGATCGGATTCATTCGGATAGGCGGCCAGCAATTGCTGATCGGCGCGTGCGGTGTTGCTGGCCTGTTCGCTCGACGCCTTGTTTTGTTCCGCTGCACGCCGGGCGGCCGCCCGTTCCTGCGCGGTCTGGGCACGATCGACGTGCTGGATCACCAGACCACTGGCGTTTATGACATCGTAGCCACGCACCGATGCGTCGCTTGGCAAGCTGTCGCTGTAGTGCAGGTTACCCTGGCTGTCGCGCCACTTGTAACGGTTGTGCCCGCCGCCTTGAGCCGCGCCCAGCGCAGAGCAGGCGAGGCACAGGGCGACGCTGGTCACGATGCGGGAATACTTGATCATCAACCTCTCCAGCGCTGCGATTCAGCTTGAGCCTTGCACGAAATTGCACTGGCATCCGATCGGCGGCGCGACGTTGCCCGGCGTCATTCGCAGTACGCCGTCGATGCAGGTCGTCACGAGTATAAGGGAAAGCTCTTTCCCCTACGGCGCCCGCCTGCCCCGCGAGGATCAAGTTCCTTTCCTCGCCGGGACCGGATGGTGCCTGGGAGACCCTTTGGCCTGTCGAGACTTTGACCGGTCGGGCTCGCGCGGAGCCTTCCGTTGCGACTGTTGCGTGGGGCTTCACACGCCATATCGTTGCCGATACAGGCGCATGCGTTCGCGATGTTCGACGAGTTCCGAGTGCTTGTCGCAGTAACTCAACAAGTCGGCCAGACGGGCGATGGAGATTACCGGTATGCCAAACTGCCGGGTTATTTCCTGCGTTGCGGAACCACTCCCCTGGCCGCGTTCCTCGCGATCGAGCGCGAGCAGCACGCCGGCGGGCACGGCGCCGGCCGCGCGGATCAATGCGAGCGTTTCGCGGATTGCGGTCCCTGCGGTTATGACATCGTCGACAATCAACACGTGCCCGGACAACGGTGCCCCGACGATCGTGCCGCCTTCGCCGTGGTCCTTCGGCTCCTTGCGGTTGTAGGCAAACGCTACGTCGCGATGGTGGTTCTCGGCGAGAGCAATCGCGGTGGCCGCGGCGAGTGCGATGCCCTTGTAGGCCGGTCCGAGCAACATGTCGAACGCGATCGATGCATCGGCAATTGCCGCCGCGTATGCGCGGCCGAGGCTGGCAAGCGCGTGGCCGGTATCGAATCGGCCGGCATTGAAGAAATACGGGCTGACACGTCCCGATTTCAGCGTGAACTCGCCGAACGCGAGTGCGCCGCGCGCCATGGCCAGATCGAGAAATTCACGTTGGTACTCGAACATGTTCAGCCCCGGCGATGAGCTTTGCGCGAGTGTGTGCTTGCGAGCGGCGCGGGCGCCAGCGTACGCACCATCAGTTGTTCCGCTCCACCCGCTCCGCCGGCGTGCGCCGGTCCGTAATTCCTGAAGCCGGCGCGGCGATAGACGCGAACGGCCGGATGATTGCGGCAAGCCACGTTGAGCACGAGCAGTCCAAGTTCGGCATGGCGTTGCCGCAAATCATCGCATACCGATGCGAGCGCACGCGTACCGATGCCGCGGCGTTGCCAGGCTGCGTCGATGCAGTAGCCGAGCAGGGCGACGCCGGCGCAGTCGAAGCTTCGCAGCGTCACCGCCTGCAGTCGGTATTCGAACCGGTAGCAGCCGACCACCGCGCCATCGGCCAGGATCGCCATCATCTCCATCGTGTCGCGCGCGTCCGCGTCGGCCAGCATGGCGTCGACCGGGCCCACCCAGGCGCGTTGGGCGCTGTCGAGGGTGAGCGCGAGCACCTGCTCGCGCAGCGTGGTGTCAACCGGTGCGACTGTGATCCGCATGAGTCCGCAACCCGCATGAAGCTCCGGCTATCGTATTCGATTCGAGCACGCGGCTCGCACCATTTGCTATTGTCCGCGAGTGTCTTGCACGCGGCACCCGCCACGACTTGTGCAGCGTTTTCGTAATGCCGTCCCCTGTTTTCTGAACGCCGTCTTCCGATATGCGCATCGTCAGCTTCAACGCCAATGGCATTCGCTCTGCCGCGAGGAAGGGGTTCTTCGACTGGTTCGCCGGGCAGGACGCCGACCTGTTGTGTTTGCAAGAGACCAAGGCGCAGGAACATCAGCTCGACGACGCGGTATTTCGTCCGCGCGGATACCGCGCATGGTTCAAGGACGCGACCAGCAAGAAGGGCTACAGCGGCGTTGCGATCTATTCACGGCTTGAGCCGGACGATGTCCTGACCACACTCGGCTGGGCACCGCTCGACGACGAGGGCCGCTATATCGAAGCGCGTTTCGGCAATCTGAGCGTGGTATCGCTGTATGTGCCTTCCGGATCGTCCGGCGATGCGCGCCAGCAATTCAAGTTTCGCGCAATGGACTGGATCACGCCGATCCTGGAGAAATGGCTTGCCAGCGATCGCAATTATGTAATCTGCGGGGACTGGAACATCGTGCACACGCGCAACGACATCAGGAATTGGTCGTCCAACCAGAAGAATTCCGGCTGTCTGCCCCAGGAGCGCGCGTGGCTGGATCTGCTTTTCCAGCAGCATGGATGGATCGACAGCTATCGTGCGCTCAAGCCCGACGCGGTCGAATATACGTGGTGGTCCAATCGCGGCCAGGCGCGTATCAACAACGTCGGATGGCGCATCGATTACCAGGTCGTTTCCCCGTCGCTGCGCGAACGCCTGCGCGCCTGCGCGATCCACCCGCAACCGCGCTTTTCCGATCACGCGCCGTATTGTGTCGATTACGACATCGCCATGGAGCGGTTGCGCGGACGCTGATGCGGCTCCCTCCATTCAATGTCGATCCTTCACGCCGGGCGCGAACACTGGTCGCGGTGGGTCTGCTTGGATTCAGCTCAGGCCTTCCGCTGGCGTTGTCCGGCGGCACCCTGGAAGCGTGGTGTGCGGTCAGCGGCCTCAGCCTGAGGACCATCGGCGTCGTCAAGCTGGTTGCGATTGCGTACGTCTTCAAGTTCCTGTGGGCACCGCTGGTCGATCGCTTCCGGCTGCCATGGCTTGGTCGCCGGCGCGGCTGGATGCTGTTGATGCAGCTCGCACTTGCGGCAACCCTTGTCGCGGTGTCCGCGTTTTCGCCGGCGAATGCGCTCACGGCAGTCGCCGTGCTGGCGCTCGCGCTTGCGGCGTTCTCCACCACCCAGGACATCGCGATCGACGCCTACCGCGCGGACCAGCTCGCGCCGCGCGACCGCGGGCTCGGATCGGCACTGAGCGTCGGCACGTATCGCATGGCGATGCTGGTCAGCGGCGGGCTGGCGCTGGTGCTCGCGAGCGCGATTGGCTGGAGCTGGACCTACCGTGCGATGGCCGCGCTGATGGTGGTCGGTGTCGTCGGCACGCTGCTTGCCCCCGAGCGCGAGGAGGTCGCCGCCCCGGCCAGCGTGCTACGCGCCTACGTCGATCCTTTTCGTGAATTCCTTTCACGCCCGCGATCGCTCGCGTGGCTCGCGCTCATCGTCTTCTACAAACTCGGGACCGCGTTTGCGTTGAGCCTGTCGACCACCTTTCTGCTGCGTGGCGCCGGCTACGATCTCGCCATGGTCGGCTGGGTGAACAAGGTGTTTGCGCTGATTGCAATGGTTGCCGGTGCGTTTCTCGCCGGCTTGCTGCTCGAACGCTGGCGCCTGTGGCAGGCCCTGCTGGGTTTCGGCGTGTTGCAGGCGCTCGGCACACTCGGTTTTCTCGCGGTCAGCCTCGGATGGCACGGACTGCCGGGACTGGTGGTGGCGGTCGCAGCGGAAAATTTCGGGTCGGGGCTGGGCAACGCCGCATTCCTCGCCTTGTTGCTCGCCTTGTGCAACCGTCGATTCAGCGCAACCCAGTTCGCGCTGTTCAGTGCCATCGATTCGTTACCGCGGGTCTTTGTCGGGCTGCCTTCCGCACTTGTCGCGCAGGCGTACGGATGGCCAACCTATTTCGTCGCCAGCCTGGTTTGTGCATTGCCCGGGCTGGCCCTGCTCCTGTGGTTGAGACCGGATGTGGAGAAACTCGATCCTGCGTCGGCGGCGTGACGGGCGCCTTCGGAACAGCTCATCGGAGACTCATCGAGGCGGTGCGTAAATCGCCCCGAGCATGCGCGGACCGCTTGCTCCGGTCACCGACGGCAGATTGGCCGGACGCTCGGCCAGCCTTTCGCGTGCAAGCCACGCAAACCCCATGGCCTCGACGTAATCCGGGTCAATGCCGACGCTGGCTGTGGTGGAGACCGTGATCGGGTCGAGTTCCCGCGCGAGAGCCTGCATCAGGGCGCCGTTGTGCGCGCCGCCGC
>JBAVZT010000038.1:0-2232 GCA_049588955.1 Rhodanobacteraceae bacterium
GCGTAGGTCTTGTCCGCGGGATCTTCCGCGGCCGCCAGGGCCAACGCGTAAAAGATCTGCGCCTCCCGGTCTTCCGGATATTTCACCGCGACGTCTTCCATGGCGTCGCGATAGGCGAGGAAGCGCACGCGCTGCGGTGTGCTTTCGAAGTTGCCGTACAATTTCCCAACGGCTGCGATGTAGGCGCGTTCGCGCTGCGTTTTCGCGCCCACGCTCTTGCCGCGTTCGGCATTTTCCCGCCCGAGTTGCAATTGACCGTTGCTTTTGGCTCCCGGCGCGAAAGGATTGCTCCAATCGCTGAGCGCCATCCCCCAGTACGCCATGCCACAACTTGCGTCCTCTCCCAGCACCGCGTTGAATCCATCGATGGCTCGGCTGAACTGAAAGGAATGCAAGAGCGCTACTGCACGGTTGAATTCTTTCTGCGCCACTTCATTGCACGATGTGGCGAAGTGCACGACTCCCAACTTCTCGCCGTTTCCGTGCCCGTGCTCCTGCGCGACGCTGTACGTGGCTGCCAGGATCAGTAGACTGGTTGCAATGAGCTTTACGCTGTTCATTCCACTTCTCCGGCCCCGCATATCATCAGCAATCCCCACCATGCGGGAAGACATGCTCCGCAAACGACGACGTGTCCTCGCGGGAATCGAATCGTACTGCTAGTCCCAAGTCTTGTCCTGAGTGCAAGTTCAACCTTGGTAGTTGGCACGCCGCAAGGGCACCGCGACCACTTGGGAGATCGTGCGCACTTCCCAGCCCGGCACCGTCAAACGGAGTCAGCGTAGCGCAAGTCGGGAGAGCGAACGGGGGCAGGTTCAGTTACCAACGCGATCCGAAGCAATCAGTGAACCTGACCCCGTTTTCGCTTTAATCCCGAATTAGCCACGTCCCTTTTAATCACTTACTCTGCGGCACGCAACTCGCCAACGGCAACCCTTACAGGATCGCGATGCCAACGTCCAGCGCGCGGCAACTCGGATTCTGGATGTGCGTGGCCCTGGTCGTCGGCAACATCATCGGCTCGGGCATCTTCCTGCTGCCGGCGTCGCTCGCGCCGTACGGGTTGAATAGTGTGTGGGCGTGGCTGCTGACCTGTGCCGGGGCGATGGCGCTGGCGATGGTGTTCGGTGGATTGAGCCGCGCTTTTCCCGAGGCCGGCGGGCCATACGCCTACACGCGGATGGCATTCGGCGACATGCCTGCTTTCGTGGTGCTCTGGACATACTGGATTTCGCTGTGGATCGGCAATGCGGCGATCGCCACCGCAGGCGTGAGCTATCTGAGCAATCTGTTGCCCTGGATCGCCGAGCAGCGCGGTGCGTCGGCCATCGTCACCGTGCTGATCGTCTGGCTGATGGCCGGGGTGAATGCCTGGAGCACGCGTGCTGCGGGCAAGCTGCAAATCGTCACAACGGTTCTCAAGCTGGTTCCGTTGCTTGGAGTGGTTGGCCTCGGCGTGTGGCTGGCGTTGAGCGGCAGCAGCCATTTGAATGGCGCTCATCTCGCGTCGTCGAAGTTCAACCTCAACGCGGTGACTGCAGCCGCGACCCTGGTGTTGTTTGCCTTGTGCGGAATGGAATCGGCGGCGGTGGCGGCCGACAAGGTGAGGGATCCGGCACGCACGATTGCGCGTGCCAGCCTTGTCGGAACCGCGATAGCGGCGACCGTCTACATCATCGCCAGCACGACCGTCCTGCTGCTGATTCCCAGCGACCAGCTTGCGCATTCGAACGCGCCGTTCGCCGATGTCGCGAGCCTGTTCTGGGGTTCGCCGGTTGCGCACTGGTTTGCCTTGTTCGCCGCAATCAGCTGCTTCGGCGCGCTCAACGGCTGGACGCTGCTGTGTGCGGAGATTCCGTTCCAGTTCGGCAAGAGCGGCCAGTTCCCGAAAATCTTCGCCCATCGATCGCCGCGACAGACGCCGACCTTCGCGTTGTTCGTGTCGAGCCTGCTGGTCACCGTGCTGGTGTTGATGAACTTCGGAAAATCGATGGTCGAGGTCTTCACCTTCATGGTGCTGTTATCGACGACGGCGACCCTGTTGATGTATCTGTTGTGCGCGCTGGCGTTGTTGAAGCTGCTGCGCAGTGGCGCGATGGCGGCGAGCAAACCGACGTTCGCGCTGGCGATCGCAGGCGCGCTCGGCACGGTGTTTGCGCTTTGGGCGATCATCGGAGCCGGGCTCAGCACCGACAGCAGGACCTGCGGCGAGGCCCTCGTCTGCTGGACGCC
>JBAVZT010000039.1:0-7678 GCA_049588955.1 Rhodanobacteraceae bacterium
GGCGACAACATCAAGATGGTGGTGACCCTGATCCATCCGATCGCGATGGAAGAAGGCCTGCGATTTGCGATCCGCGAAGGCGGCCGCACCGTGGGTGCCGGCGTCGTGGCCAAGATTTTCGAGTAACGAAATCGGGATTGGAGATTCGCGATCGTCGAGAAGTCCGGCATGGGATGCCGGTTGGGTCCTTGCCGTCACTGAAGACGGAACAATACCGCCTACGCCAGTAGCTCAATTGGCAGAGCAGCGGTCTCCAAAACCGCAGGTTGGGGGTTCGAGTCCCTCCTGGCGTGCCATTAGCAGAGGATATGAAGCAGAGACCAGTGCACTGATGGATGGCAGCCAGGACGCGCGGATTTTCAGTTCCCAGCCTTGCGGTTTGTTGTTTGCGTCCTCGATCTTCTGTTCCCTTCAATCGGAAATATGAACGCGAAAGTCGATCAATCCGGTGGAATCAGCGGTGGTGACATGGCCAAGCTTGGCCTGGGTCTGTTGCTGTTTGCGGCAGGCGTCGTCGGATACTACTATTTCGAGGATTTGTCCCCCCTGTTGCGCATGACCATACTGCTCGCAGGGATTGCGGCAGGTCTGGCCGTCGCGGCGTTCAGCGGCCCAGGTTATTCGGCTCGCAGGTTTCTTTCGGAATCACAATTCGAATTGCGCAAGGTCGTCTGGCCGACGCGCGACGAGACCGTGCGTACGACGGCAGTCATCATCGCCGTTGTCATTATCCTCAGTTTGCTGCTGGGATTGATCGATCTGATCTTGAAGTGGGCCTTGCTCGATCATCTGCTCAAGATGGGACACTGAGGATTGAATTGATATGACCAAGCACTGGTATGTCGTTCACGCGTATTCGGGGTTCGAGCATCAGGTTGCCCGCTCGCTCAAGGAGCGGGTGGCGCGAGCCGGAATGGAGTCCAAGTTCGGCGAAGTATTGGTGCCGACCGAGGAAGTGATCGAAATGCGCGGCGGCCAGAAACGGCGCAGCGAGCGCAAGTTCTTTCCGGGTTACGTGCTGGTGCAGATCGAGACCAGCGATGTCGACAAGGCGCAAAAGATCGACGATGAGTCCTGGCATCTGGTCAAGGAAACACCCAAGGTGATGGGCTTCATTGGCGGAACTGCCGACCGGCCGTTGCCGATCAAGGACAGCGAAGCCGATGCGATCCTGCAACGGGTTCAGGAAGGCGTCGACAAGCCCAGACCCAAGGTGTTGTTCGAGGCGGGCGAAATGGTCCGCGTCACCGAAGGTCCGTTCAACGATTTCAACGGCGTGGTCGAGGAAGTCAATTACGAGAAGAGCCGCCTGCGCGTGGCGGTTCTGATTTTCGGGCGTTCGACCCCGGTCGAGCTCGAGTTCGCGCAGGTGGAGAAGGCCTGATCTTCGCTTCATGAAAGCGGCGCTTTCATGAAATGTCCGGCAGCGATGCCGGTTTGTCCTTTGCGGTCAGGGAAGACCGCACAAACAACGGAGGAGTCCCGCAGCCCACGCGGCGTGCAGACGTTCGAACTCCAGGAGTAAACAACAATGGCAAAGAAAGTCACCGGTTACATCAAGTTGCAGGTCAAGGCCGGGCAGGCCAATCCGTCACCGCCGGTCGGCCCCGCACTTGGCCAGCGTGGTCTCAACATCATGGAATTCTGCAAGGCCTTCAACGCCGCCACGCAGAAGCTCGAGCCGGGACTGCCGATTCCGACCGTGATCACGGTCTATTCGGACCGCAGCTTCACCTTCATCACCAAGACTCCGCCGGCCAGCATTCTTCTCAAGAAATCGGTTGGTATCCAGTCAGGCAGCAAGCGCCCGAACACGGAAAAAGTCGGCAGGGTTACGCGCGCGCAGCTCGAGGAGATCGCCAAAGCGAAGGGGCCCGATTTGACGGCTGCCGATCTCGATGCCGCAGTGCGCACCATCGCCGGTAGCGCGCGCAGCATGGGTCTGGTGACGGAGGACTGAACATGGCCCACCCCAGCAAGCGTCACAAGGCAATCAGCGCGACCGTGTCGCCCGACAAGTCGTATGCCGTCGAGGATGCGTTGAAGCTCGTCAAGGACAGCGCCAAGGCGAAGTTTGTGGAATCCGTCGATGTCGCGATTCGTCTCGGCATCGATGCGAAGAAATCCGATCAAGGCGTGCGCGGTTCGACCTTGTTGCCACATGGTACCGGCAAGACCGTCCGCGTGGCGGTATTCTGCCCGCCCGGCGAAAAGGCCGAAGCGGCCAAGGCTGCCGGAGCGGATGCGGTCGGCATGGAGGATCTGGCTGAGCGCATGCAAGGCGGCGAACTCGATTTTGGCCGCGTGATAGCAACGCCGGATGCGATGCGCGTGGTTGGCAAACTCGGCCAGTTGCTCGGTCCGCGTGGCTTGATGCCGAATCCGAAAGATGGTTCGGTGGCCGCCGACGTGGTGACTGCGGTTACCAACGCCAAGGCCGGCCAGGTGAAATTCCGCAACGACAAGGGTGGCATTGTCCATTGCACCATCGGCAATGCGAATTTCGAAGTCGACGCTCTCAAGGATAACCTGCATGCCTTGCTTGGCGATCTCGTCAAGGCCAAGCCGGCGGCGGCCAAGGGACAGTTTCTGCAGAAGGTATCGCTGTCAAGCACGATGGGTATTGGCGTGACAGTGGACCAATCCTCTCTCGCATTGGCGAAGTAGGAGAACTTGAACCGCGCGGCCCGGAACGGCCGCCTTCACGCGCCAGGGATGGAGCAACAACTCTTGAGGGCATGCACCGCAGGGTGCAGCCGTCAAAGACCGCAGGCGACCGCGACGTCCGCTGAAAACTCATGCCACGCAGCTTGCTGCCGGAGGTTTTCCGCGAGCGTTGGGGTCTTAAACCGCGATCGAGCCTGCGTAGATGGTGCAGCCCGACAGGATTTCCTGGAACGGCCACCAGTCGTGGCGTCTGCTGGCGCCGAAGCCCGGATGGACCCGGACTTTTTGACTATGTGGGATGCACCGCGCGGAGCGTGGTGGTCCCTGTTCGGAGGAAGCAATGGCGCTCAATCTTGCGCAAAAGAAGGAGGTCGTTGCCGAACTGGCGAATGTGGCCGCATCGGCGCATTCACTGGTTGCTGCGGAGTATGCCGGACTTACCGTCAGCCAGCTCACCGAGCTGCGCAGCAAGGCCCGTCAGGATGGGGTGTATCTCAGGGTCGCAAAAAACACCCTGGCGTCCCGTGCGGTGGAAGGTACCGATTATGAGTGCATCAAGGATGCTCTGGTCGGTCCGTTGCTGTACGCCTTCTCGAAGGAAGATCCCGGTGCTGCCGGCCGTTTGATCAAGGAATTTGCCAAGACCAACGACAAGCTGCTGGCTCGTCTGGTTGCGATCGGAGGCAAGGCGTATCCGGCATCGCATGTCGATGTGCTCGCCTCGTTGCCGACGCGCGAGCAGGCACTCGGCATGCTTCTCGGCATGCTGGCGCAGCCGGCTACGCAATTGGTCCGTACCTTGGCCGAGCCCGCCGGCATGCTGGCGCGCACGTTCGGACAGGTCGCCGATCAGAAAAAGGCAGCCTGACCCGCAGGCAATACTCGCCATCCAGGTTATGCATTCAAGTTGTTCATTCAGGAGTTGAAACCATGTCTCTCAGCAACGAAGAAATCATCGACGCGATTGCCGGCAAATCCCTCATGGAAGTGATGGAGCTGGTCAAGGCGATGGAAGAGAAGTTCGGCGTGTCGGCTGCGGCGCCGGTGGCCATCGCCGCGGCACCAGCTGCCGGTGGCGGTGCGACTGCCGAGGAACAGACCGAATTCACCGTGGCGCTCAAGGCCATCGGCGAGAAGAAGGTCGAAGTGATCAAGGTCGTGCGCGCCATTACCGGTCTCGGATTGAAGGAAGCCAAGGATCTGGTCGAGTCCGCACCGGCCACGGTCAAGGACAGTGTCAGCAAGGACGACGCCGAGAAATTCAAGAAGGATCTCGAGGCTGCCGGCGCGACTGTAGAAGTGAAGTAAGCGACGCCTTGCGTCGCTTGCTGCGGTCAGGCGTAAGAAGGCCTGGGGACGCAAGTCCCCGGGCTTTGCCTGTTGGATTGGACAGAACCAACGGATTGCTCGGCAATCAAGTCTTGTCAGACGGCGCCATCGCCACCATATAGCCAAGCCTTCCCCGTTCGTCCTGAATGTCACCCTGCGTCCTGCCGAACATGGCATGGCGTGCTTTGCCACCCGAGGCGGTACCCGATCATGACCTACTCGTTCACCGAAAAAAAGCGAATCCGCAAGGATTTCGGCAAGCGCCCGCCGGTGCTTGAAGTTCCCTATCTGCTGGCGATCCAGGTCGACTCCTATCGTGAGTTTCTGCAGGATGAAGGCAATCCCGCCAAACGCGCGAACAAGGGCCTGCACGCAGCGCTGCAGTCGGTGTTCCCGATATCGAGCTATTCCGGCAGTGCGGCGCTCGAGTACGTCAGCTACCGTCTTGGTGAACCCGCATTCGACGAGCGCGAGTGCCGCTCGCGCGGCATGTCCTATGGTGCGCCGCTGCGCGTGACCGTGCGCCTGGTGATCTACGACCGCGAGTCCTCGACCAAGGCGATCAAGTACGTCAAGCAGCAGGAAGTGTACATGGGCGAGATCCCGCTCATGACCGGTACCGGCACGTTCATCGTCAACGGTACCGAACGCGTCATCGTGTCGCAATTGCATCGTTCCCCGGGCGTGTTTTTCGATCACGATCGCGGTAAGACGCACAGTTCCGGCAAGCTGCTGTATTCGGCACGCGTGATTCCGTACCGCGGCTCGTGGCTTGATTTCGAGTTCGACCCAAAGGATGCGCTGTTCACGCGTATCGACCGCCGGCGCAAGCTGCCGGTGACGGTGCTGTTGCGCGCGCTCGGCTACAACGACGAGGAAATGCTGGATATCTTCTTCGAGAAGAATATCTTCCATCTCGGCAAGAAGGACGGCGCAAAGCTCGAACTGGTCGCCGAGCGCCTGCGCGGCGAGACCATGAATTTCGATCTGCATGCCGGCAAGGACGTCCTCGTCGAGTCCGGCAAGCGCATCACGGCACGCCATGTGCGCGCACTCGAAAGCGCGAAGATCAGGTCGCTCGATGTACCCGACGACTATCTGCTCGGGCGCATCCTTGCCCACGATGTGGCGGACAAGGGAACCGGCGAGCTGCTGGCCAGCGCGAACGATGAAATCAACGAGACGCACCTGGAGGCGTTCCGCAAGGCCGGTGTGGACAAGCTCGCCACCTTGTGGGTCAACGATCTCGATCGTGGACCCTATATTTCGCAGACCCTCAGGGTGGATCCGACGCGTACGCCACTTGAAGCATTGGTCGAAATCTACCGCATGATGCGTCCGGGCGAACCGCCGACCAAGGAAGCGGCGCAGAACCTGTTCCAGAACCTGTTCTTTTCGGCCGAACGCTACGATCTCGATCGCGTTGGGCGCATGAAATTCAATCGCCGCGTCGGACGCAAGGACGACAAAGGTCCGGGCATCCTGTACGACTCGAAGTATTTTGGTGAGCGCAACGACGAAACTTCCAAGTCGCTGGTCAAGGAGTTCGGTGCGGGTTCGGACATCCTCGATGTGCTCAAGGTGTTGATCGAGATCAGGAATGGCCGTGGCGTGGTCGACGACATCGATCACTTGGGTAACCGGCGTGTGCGCTCGGTAGGCGAAATGGCGGAAAACGTTTTCCGCATCGGTCTGGTGCGCGTCGAACGTGCGGTCAGGGAGCGATTGTCCTTGGCCGAAGCCGACAATCTCGGACCGCAGGATCTGATCAATGCCAAGCCAGTCGCGGCTGCGATCAAGGAATTTTTCGGCTCGTCGCAGTTGAGCCAGTTCATGGATCAGAACAATCCCTTGTCGGAAGTCACGCACAAGCGCCGCGTTTCGGCATTGGGTCCGGGCGGCCTGACGCGCGAGCGCGCGGGCTTCGAGGTGCGCGACGTGCATCCGACCCATTACGGGCGCGTGTGCACGATCGAGACGCCGGAAGGTCCGAACATCGGTCTCATCAACTCGCTGGCCGTGTACGCGCGCACCAACGAATACGGCTTCCTCGAGACGCCGTACCGCAAGGTAGCCAACGGCAAGATCGGTAATCAGGTCGAGTATCTGTCGGCGATCGACGAAGGCGAATACGTCATTGCGCAGGCCAACTCGCCGCTCGCGAGCGACGGGACGTTTGCCGAGGAGTTCGTCGCCTGTCGTTACCGTGGCGAATCGGAGTTGCGCGCGCCATCGGAAATCCAGTTCATGGACGTCTCGCCGATGCAGACCGTGTCGGTGGCGGCGGCGCTGGTTCCGTTCCTTGAGCATGATGATGCCAACCGCGCGCTGATGGGCGCGAACATGCAGCGCCAGGCGGTGCCGACGCTGCGTGCGCAAACTCCGCTGGTCGGCACCGGCATCGAACGCGCGGTGGCGCGCGATTCCGGCGTCACCGTCATGGCGAGTCGCGGCGGTGTGATCGATCAGGTGGATGCCGCTCGCGTGGTCGTGCGAGCCGACGAGGCCGAGTTCGGCGAGAACGACGCCGGAGTCGACATCTATACGCTGACCAAGTACACGCGATCGAATCAGAACACCAATCTCAATCAGCGTCCGCTGGTCAAGGTCGGTGACAAGGTCGCCGCTGGTGACACCCTGGCCGATGGCTCGTCCACCGACCTCGGCGAGCTGGCCCTGGGCCAGAACATGCTGGTGGCCTTCATGCCCTGGAACGGCTACAACTTCGAGGACTCGATCCTGATCTCCGAGCGCGTGGTCCAGGAGGACCGCTACACCTCGATCCACATCGAGGAGCTGACCTGCCAGGCGCGCGACACAAAGCTGGGTGCCGAGGAAATCAGTGCCGACATTCCCAACGTCAACGAACAGGCGCTGGCGCGCCTGGACGAATCGGGCATCGTCTACATCGGCGCCGAGGTGAAGGCCGGCGACATCCTGGTCGGCAAGGTCACGCCCAAGGGCGAAAGCCAGCTGACTCCGGAGGAAAAGCTGCTGCGTGCGATCTTCGGCGAGAAGGCCTCGGACGTGAAGGACAGCTCGCTGCGCGTGCCGCCGGGCATGGATGGCACCGTGATCGACGTGCAGGTGTTCACCCGCGACGGCATCGAGAAGGACAAGCGTGCGCACCAGATCGAGGAGATGGAACTCAAGCGCATCCGCAAGGATCTGGATGACCAGTTCCGCATTCTCGAGGACGCCATCTACAGCCGCCTGCGCGACCAGCTGCGTGACAAGACCGTGAGCAGCGCGCCGGCCGGCCTGAAGCGTGGTGGCAAGATCACCGACGAGTATCTGGACGGCCTGAAGAAGGACGAGTGGTTCAAGATCAACGTCAAGGACGAGGGCGCGGCCGAGTTCCTGGAGAACGCCGCCGAGCAGATCAAGCGCCACAAGAGCGAGTTCGAGAAGCGCTACAAGGAAAAGCAGTCCAAGATCACCGCTGGCGATGATCTGGCGCCTGGCGTGCTGAAGATGGTCAAGGTGTACCTGGCGGTGCGCCGTCGCATCCAGCCCGGCGACAAGATGGCCGGACGCCACGGCAACAAGGGCGTGGTGTCGATGATCGTGCCGGTGGAGGACATGCCCTACCAGGACAACGGCGAGCCGGTCGACATCGTGCTCAACCCGCTGGGCGTGCCCTCGCGCATGAACATCGGACAGATCCTGGAGACCCATCTGG
>JBAVZT010000040.1:0-12056 GCA_049588955.1 Rhodanobacteraceae bacterium
GGCGACAACATCAAGATGGTGGTGACCCTGATCCATCCGATCGCGATGGAAGAAGGCCTGCGATTTGCGATCCGCGAAGGCGGCCGCACCGTGGGTGCCGGCGTCGTGGCCAAGATTTTCGAGTAACTGTCAGTGGTGGATGGTGGGCGGAAAAACCGCTCGGCACCGCGGAAAGATGGGATTGGTGATTCGGGAAAGGCGATTCGCGGGTTGAATTTGCATTTTTGAGAAGTCCGGCAAGGATGCCTGGCTCATCTTTGCCGCCAGGGAGGACGGCTGGAGCAAACAAAATGGCGGAACAGAAGATTCGCATCCGGTTGAAGGCGTTCGATCATCGCCTGATCGATCGCTCGGCGAGTGAAATCGTGGAAACGGCCAAGCGTACCGGGGCCCAGGTCCTCGGACCGATTCCACTGCCGACCAAGATCGAACGTGTCACGATCCTGGTTTCGCCGCATGCGGACAAGGATGCGCGAGATCAGTACGAGACGCGTATCCACAAGCGCGTGCTCGATATTGTCGATCCGAACGACAAGACCGTGGATGCTTTGATGAAGCTCGATCTGGCAGCCGGTGTAGACGTGCAGATCAAGTTGCATTGAAAGCAGGGCTGAGCGATGAGGGCTGAGGGCCAAGGCCCGCGGTTCTCCGGCCCTCAGCCCTCGAACCGGGCGAGAGAAGCAGGACAACAACATGAGTATCGGATTGGTTGGAAAAAAATGCGGTATGTCGCGAATCTTCACCGAAGAGGGTGAATCGATTCCGGTGACGCTCATCGAGGCTACGCCAAACCGGATTACCCAGATCAAGACGATCGAGACCGATGGTTACAGCGCCGTCCAGGTCACCGCCGGCAGCAAACGTGCCGCACTGGTAAACAAACCCTTGTCCGGCCACTACGCGAAAGCCAAGGTCGAGGCCGGTCGCGGTCTGTGGGAGTTTCGCGTCGAGGCGGGTGATCTCGGAAAATTCGAGCTCGGCGGCGAAGTCACCGCCGCGGACGTGTTGAGTGTCGGCCAGATCGTCGATGTTTCAGGCGTCACCAAGGGCAAGGGTTTTCAGGGCACCATCAAGCGCCATCATTTCAAGATGGGCGATGCCACCCACGGAAACTCGCTGTCGCATCGGTCGCCCGGCTCGATCGGTCAGCGCCAGACTCCGGGCCGCGTGTTTCCAGGGAAGAAGATGTCCGGACAGATGGGCAACGTGAATCGCTCGTCGATGAATCTTGAAGTTGTGCAGATCGACACGGAGCGCCATCTGATTGCGATCCGCGGTTCGGTTCCCGGTGCACCGGGCGGTCACGTGGTCGTTCGCGCCGCCGCCAAGACGCCCAAGTAAGGAGCACGCGATGGAACTCAATGTCATCGATGCCAAGCCCGTGACCGTTTCCGACGCGGTATTCGGCAAGGAATTTCGCGAGGATCTGGTGCACCAGGTCGTGGTTGCCTATCGCAATGCCGGCCGCTCCGGAACCAAGCGGCAGAAGTCGCGCTCGGACCTGTCCGGCACGACCAAGAAGTTCAAGAACCAGAAAGGCGGCGGCGCGCGCCATGGCGACTATCGGGCACCGATTTTCATTGGCGGTGGAGTGACCTTTGCGGCGCGTCCGCGCAGTTTTGCCCAGAAGGTCAATCGCAAGATGTATCGGGGTGCCGTGGCATCGATCCTGTCGGAGCTCAATCGTCAGGACCGCCTCAGCGTGATCGAGTCCTTCGGCGTGGAGCAGCCAAGGACGCGCTTGCTGGTCGAGAAGCTGGCCGAGATCAAGGTGACAGGGCGCACGGTGCTGGTGGCAGAGAACGCTTCGGCCGGCCTGTTCCTTGCGGCACGCAACCTTCCGAACGTTCACGTCGTGGACGTGGCGGCGCTCGATCCGGTCAGCCTGATCGGCGCCAGTCGGGTCGTGATGACTGTCGATGCGATCCGTAAAATTGAGGAGTGGCTGGCATGAACGAGCGTCTTCTGGGCGTCCTGCGGGCACCGCATCTATCCGAGAAGAGCGCGCGCCTGCAGGAATCGGATCAATACGTGTTCGAGATTGCGCGCGATGCGACCAAGGCCGATGTCAAGGCCGCTGTTGAGCAACTGTTTGAAGTCACCGTGCAATCCGTGAACGTGGTCAACACCCAGGGCAAGACCAAGGCGTTCCGTTTCCGCAACGGCACTCGTGGCGCCAAGCGCAAGGCGTATGTGCGTCTCGGCGAAGGCCAGGCCATCGATGTGATGGCCAAGGCGTAAGGTGGATATGGACGTGTTTGCGTCCATGGAAATCAGGAAACTTATCTTATGGCACTGATTACACTCAAGCCGACTTCCCCCGGGCGCCGCGCAACCGTACGCGTGGTCACGCCGGGTTTGCACAAGGGCGCGCCGTATGCGCCGCTGACCGAGCCGCAGTCCAATACCGGTGGCCGCAATCACTACGGACGCATCACCACGCGACACAAGGGCGGCGGTTCCAAGCAGCACTATCGCATCATCGACTTCAAGCGCGACAAGGAAGGCGTCGCCTGCCGCATCGAGCGCCTGGAATACGATCCCAATCGGACCGCGCACATCGCCTTGCTCTGTTATGTGGATGGCGAGCGCCGCTATATCATTGCGCCGAAAGGTGCCCAGGTCGGCGACCAGCTCATGGCCGGGCGTGAGGCGCCGATCCGCTCCGGTAATTCGCTGCCGTTGCGCAATATTCCGATCGGTTCGACTGTGCATTGCATCGAAATGAAGCCCGGCAAGGGCGCGCAGATGGCGCGCGCTGCCGGTTCATCGGCGCAGCTGGTAGCGCGCGAGCAGGGTTATGCGACATTGCGCCTGCGTTCCGGCGAAATGCGCAAGGTGCCGACCGAATGTCGCGCGACGCTCGGCGAGGTCGGCAATGCCGAACACAGTCTTGAAAAGCTCGGCAAGGCGGGTGCCAGTCGTTGGCGCGGCATTCGGCCTACGGTGCGCGGCGCCGCGATGAATCCGGTCGATCATCCGCACGGCGGCGGTGAGGCGCGAGCCGGGCAGGGGAATCCGCACCCGGTGTCGCCATGGGGTGTTCCGGCCAAAGGCTACAAGACTCGCAAGAACAAGCGTACACAACAGTTCATCGTTCGGGATCGCAGAAGGTAATCGGTCAGGTTGAAGAGTCCGGGCAGGGATGACCGGTTCTCCTGGTCAGGATGACCATTGAGGAAATAACTGCATATGGCGCGTTCGCTGAAAAAGGGTCCATTCGTCGATCATCACCTCCTGAAAAATGTGGAGGCGGCATCGGCGATCAACAACAAGCGCCCGATCAAGACCTGGTCGCGGCGTTCGATGATCGTGCCGGAGATGGTTGGCCTTACGCTGGCCGTTCACAACGGGCGTTTGCATGTGCCGGTGCTGGTGAACGAGAACATGGTCGGCCACAAGCTCGGCGAGTTCGCGGTAACCCGCACGTTCAAGGGTCATTCCGGCGACAAGAAAGCCGTGGTCGCCAAGAAGAAGTAAGGGATCGGATCGATGGAAGCCAAAGCGATTTTGCGCGGCGCGCGCATCTCTCCGCAGAAAGCACGCCTGGTCGCCGATCAGGTGCGCGGACTGCTGGTGGGTCGCGCGACGAATTTGCTCGAGTTCAGTGACAAGAAAGCGGCGCAGCTCATCAAGAAGCTGCTGCTGTCGGCAGTTGCCAACGCGGAAAACAATCTCGGTGCGGACGTGGACGAGTTGAAGGTTTCGAGCATCATGGTCGACGAGGGACCGATTCTCAAACGCATGCATGCGCGTGCCAAGGGTCGCGGTTCGCGCATTTCCAAGCGCACAAGCCACATTACGGTGGTCGTGGGCGAGGGTTGATCAGACTTGTTTGAATAGTCCTCCGTGAAGGACACATCGTTTCTCAGGAAAACCACAACCATGGGTCATAAAGTTCATCCGACGGGCATTCGCCTCGGCATCGCCAAGGACTGGAATTCGAAATGGTTCGCCAAGAAGGGCGACTACGCCGATTATCTGGAGGCGGATCTCAAGGTACGTGAGCTTTTGAAGAAGAAGCTCGCGCAGGCCGGTATTTCGAAAATCCTGATAGAACGGCCGGCCAAGACTGCCCGCGTCACGATTCACACAGCCCGGCCGGGGGTGGTTATCGGGAAGAAGGGCGAGGATATCGAGCGTCTGCGCAAGGAGGTAACCACAATGATGGGCGTTCCGGCGCACATCAACGTGACGGAAGTGCGCAAGCCCGAACTCGACGCGCAGCTGGTGGCCGAGTCGATTGCGCAGCAGCTCGAGCGTCGCATCATGTTCCGCCGCGCAATGAAGCGCGCGGTGCAGAACGCGATGCGCCTCGGTGCGCTTGGCATCAAGGTCAACGTGGCCGGCCGTCTGAACGGCGCCGAAATTGCGCGATCGGAGTGGTATCGCGAGGGCCGCGTGCCGTTGCATACCCTGCGTGCCGACATCGATTACGGTTTCGCCGAAGCCAGAACCACTTACGGAATCATCGGAGTCAAGGCCTGGATCTACAAGGGCGAGATTTTCGACCTGCACGCGGCCACGCAGGAAGCCAAGGCCGAAGCCGCCGAGGAACGGCCTACGCGTCGTTCGTCCAAGTCGGATGGCGGGGACGAGCGCGCACCGCGCCGCAAAGGTACAGGACAATAATCATGCTGCAACCCAAACGCACCAAATACCGCAAGATGCACAAAGGCCGCAATGAGGGCTTGGCCTATGTATCCAACCGGGTGAGCTTCGGCGAATTCGGTCTCAAGGCGACTACGCATGGCCATCTGACGGCGCGTCAGATCGAAGCTGCGCGTCGTTGCATCACGCGCTTTGTCAAACGCGGCGGCAAATTGTGGATACGCGTGTTTCCCGACAAGCCGATTACCAAGAAACCGATCGAAGTGCGCATGGGCAAGGGCAAGGGTGGCGTGGAATTCTGGGTCGCGCCGGTACAGCCGGGACGCATGCTCTACGAAATCGAGGGCGTCAGCGAGAGCGACGCCCGTGCGGCATTTCGTCTGGCCGCGGCCAAGCTTTCGGTGCAAACACAATTCGTCAACCGATCGGTGCTGTGATGGAACTCAACGAACTTCGTCGGCAGTCGGTCGGTGAACTGGCCGAGCATCTGGCCGATCTGCGGCGCGAGCAATTCAGCTTGCGTATGCAGAAAGGTTCCGGGCAGCTTGCCAAGACGCATCAATTCGAACGCGTCAAACGCGAAATTGCGCAGGTCAAGACCCTGCTCGGCGAAAAGAAGTAAGGACAGGTCGACGATATGAGCGAAGCGGCAAAGATCGAGCGAACCCTTGAAGGGCGCGTGCTCAGCAACAAGATGCGCAAGACCGTGACCGTGTTGCTGGAGCGACAGGTGCAGCATGCGTTGTACGGCAAGATCATCCGGCGCTCGACCAAGGTCCATGCGCACGATGAAGCGGATGAATGCCGCGAGGGCGACACGGTTCGCATTCGCGAATGCCGGCCGTTGTCGAAAACCAAGAACTGGCGTGTGATCGAAATCGTCACGCGGGCGCAACAGTAGGCAACCGGTCCGGTGGAAGGAGCACAGAAATGATCCAGATGCAGACCACGCTGAGCGCAGCGGACAACAGTGGCGCCCGCGAATTGATGTGCATCAAGGTGCTTGGAGGTTCCAAGCGCCGTTACGCGAAGATCGGCGACGTGATCAAGGTATCGGTGCGTGAAGCGATTCCGCGCGGCAAGGTGAAGAAGGGCGAAGTCTACGATGCGCTCGTCGTGCGCACGCGCAAAGGCGTGCGTCGCGCCGACGGATCGCTGATCCGCTTCGACGGCAATGCGGCGGTTCTGCTCAACAACAAGCTCGAGCCTATCGGAACGCGTATCTTCGGGCCGGTGACGCGCGAGTTGCGTAGCGAGAAATTCATGAAGATTGTGTCGTTGGCGCCAGAGGTGCTTTGAGAGCCATGAACAGAATTCGCAAGGGCGATCAGGTTGTCGTAATCGCAGGCAAGCACAAGGGTCAGCGCGGCGAAGTGCTGCGCGTTGCGGGTGATCGCCTGTATGTGCAGAACATCAACCTGATCAAACGCCATACCAAGCCGAATCCGCAAGCCAATCAGCCGGGCGGAATCATCGAGCGAGAGGCGTCGATCGACAGTTCCAATGTGATGCTGTTCAACTCCGCCACGGGCAAGGGCGAGCGCATCGGCTACAAGGTCCTGGAGGACGGTCGCAAGGTGCGCATGTTTCGCCGGTCCGGCGAAGTGATCGACGCTTGATTGAGAGTCCGGCCGTGGACGGCCGCGTATGTTGATGAGGAAGGTTTGATCAGGACGATCCAGAGGATCAATGCAATGATGACGCGTTTGGAAAGAATCTACACGGAGCAGGTGGTTCCGAAGCTGATGGAACGCTTCGGCTATCGCAACGTGATGCAGGTGCCACGCCTGGTCAAGACAACGCTGAACATGGGCGTGGGCGAGGCCGTGGGCAACAAGAAGGTGCTCGAGAACGCAGTCGGCGACATGGCCTTGATTGCCGGCCAGAAGCCGATCATCACGATTTCGCGCAAATCGATCGCCACGTTCAAGATCCGCGAGAATTGGCCGATCGGTTGCAAGGTCACATTGCGCCGGCACCGCATGTTCGAGTTCCTCGATCGTCTGATCAACATTTCGCTGCCCCGGGTGCGTGACTTCCGCGGTGTTTCGGCTCGTTCGTTCGACGGGCGTGGCAATTACAGCCTGGGCGTCAGGGAGCAGATCATCTTTCCGGAGATCGACTTCGACCGAATCGACGCCGTGCGCGGCATGGATATCGCAATCACGACGACCGCTCGCAACGACGAGGAAGCCAAGGCATTGTTCGAAGCCTTCGGTTTTCCATTCAGGAATTGAGGAAAGGGATATGGCAAAGAGGTCGATGATCAACCGCGAGACCAAGCGAACCAAGCTGGTCAAGCGCTATGCTGCCCGCCGCGCCGAGTTGAAGGCGATCGTTTCCAGCCCCACGGCGACTTACGACGAGCGCATGGACGCGGTAGTCGGGCTGCAGAAGCTGCCACGCGATTCCAGTCCGTCGCGCCAGCGCAACCGTTGCGCGCTGACCGGGCGTGCGCGTGGTGTCTACAGCAAGTTCGGCTTGTGCCGTCACAAGCTGCGTGAAGCAACCATGCGTGGCGACGTCCCGGGTCTGCGCAAGGCCAGCTGGTAATCAAGGACACAAGGCAGCTGGATGCCCGAACCTTTTGTTTGGCGTTGCCGGCAAATTCCTGGAAGCACATTTATGAGCATGACTGATCCAATCGCCGACATGTTTACCCGCATACGCAACGCCCAGGCCACCGGCAAGCGCAGCGTTTCGATGCCCTCCTCGCGCGTCAAACAGGCGATCGCGAACTTGTTGAAGGATGAGGGTTACCTGAGCGACGTTCAGGTGAACCCCGGTGACGGAAAACCGGTACTTGAGATTGCGCTCAAGTACTTCGACGGAAAGCCAGTCATCGAGCGACTTCAGCGGGTGAGCCGATCGGGTTTGCGCGTATATCGCGGCAAGGACGAATTGCCGAAGGTCCTTGCCGGTCTGGGTGTCTCGATCGTATCGACTTCATCCGGCATCATGACCGATGCGCAGGCGCGGCATCGGGGGCTTGGTGGCGAGGTCATCGGTCAGGTTGCGTAGCTTATTTTAGTCGCCCGGCCAGTCATGGATGACCGGTCTTGTTGGTCAGGATGACCGGGACATCAAGCAAGTCCGGTCAGGGATGGGCGGGATGTTGGTCGAAACGATCCATCTGGAGAACTAGCATGTCACGTGTTGCCAAAATGCCTGTGACGATCCCGAAGGGAGTCGAATGCAAGGCTGACGCCGAAGTGATCAGGGTCAAGGGTCCCAAAGGCGCGCTGGAGTTGGCTGCGCTGAAGGGCGTCGATGTTGCGATTGAGGGCGACATGCTGGAATGCAGGCCGAGGACTGCGGGCGACAACAAGATGGCCGGTACCGCCCGCGCGCTCATTGCCAACATGGTCAAGGGCGTGAGCGAGGGCTACGTGCGCAAGCTGGAACTGGTCGGCGTCGGCTATCGCGCTGCGATGCAGGGTCGCGATCTCAATCTGACTTTGGGTTTTTCGCATCCGGTCCTGTTCCGTGCGCCCGACGGCATCACGGTGGAAGTGCCCGCGCAGACTGAAATTCTGATCAAGGGCGCCGACAAGCAGCGCGTTGGCGAAGCGGCTGCAAAAATCCGCGCATTTCGTCCACCCGAGCCGTACAAGGGCAAGGGCGTGCGGTATGCCGGCGAAAAAATCAGCCTCAAGGAGGCGAAGAAGGCGTAGGTGCGCTGTGCAAGCGTTGGAAAGCGGTCGTTTTCGGCCGCATTCCGCACGCAGGTTCAGCCGACACGGGTTCGATCTTTCCGGAGAGCACGAGAGTGAAGAAGAACGTTGCAAGATTGCGCCGTGCAAGGTCCACGCGCATGCACATTCGCGACCTCGACGTTGCGCGCCTGAGCGTGCACCGGACTGGGCAGCATATCTATGCGCAGGTGCTGAGCGCGAAGGGGGACAGGGTGTTCGCGGCGGCTTCGACTGTGCAGAAATCGGTCGCCGAGGGATTGCAGGGCACCAAGAACAAGTCCGCGGCTGCAGCAGTCGGGCGGATCGTGGCCGAGCGCGCACTCGAGGCCGGCATCGACAGGGTTGCATTCGATCGTTCCGGATACCGCTATCACGGGCGCGTCCAGGTATTGGCGGATGCGGCGCGCGAGGCGGGATTGAAGTTCTGACAAGCTGAGGCTCACGGAAAAGGGCTGAGGGTTGGA
The DNA here is from genome assembly GCA_049588955.1 of Rhodanobacteraceae bacterium. Lineage (GTDB taxonomy): Bacteria > Pseudomonadota > Gammaproteobacteria > Xanthomonadales > Rhodanobacteraceae > Dokdonella_A. The sequence continues at coordinate 8,771 of JBAVZT010000040.1, forward strand.
AAGACGTGAGGAGTTTGGCGCTCTCGATTTTCCGGTCCTTGGCGCTCAGTCTTCAGCCCTGAAGGACCACACAACTCCAAGCGGCAAAGCCGCAAGAAAAAGTCCGCGCTCCCTGGAGGCGGCACGAGGTGAAAATGGCAACCAACGAGCGTGACAACAGCGACGGCTTGCTCGAGAAGCTGATCGCGGTGAACCGCGTGGCGAAGACCGTCAAGGGCGGGCGCCAGATGAGTTTCACCGCGCTGACCGTGGTCGGCGACGGCAACGGGCGAGTGGGGCTTGGTTACGGCAAGGCGCGTGAAGTGCCCGTGGCCATCCAGAAGGCCATGGAGCGTGCGCGCAAGGCCATGGTTCATGTCGAACTCAATCAGGGCACCTTGTTTCACTCGGTCAAGGCCAACCATGGAGCCGCACGCGTCTACATGCAGCCGGCATCCGAAGGCACCGGCGTGATCGCAGGCGGCGCCATGCGAGCGGTGCTCGAGGTCGTTGGCGTCAAGAACGTGCTGGCCAAGGCAGTGGGTTCGCGCAATCCGATCAATCTGGTGCGTGCGACCATCAATGGTCTGCAGGCGATGGTTTCGCCGCAGCAAATCGCGTCCAAGCGCGGCAAGACCGTCGACGAGGTGCTTGGCAATGGCTAAGGCAACCACGAATACCGTCCGTGTGCGTCTGGTCAGGAGCACAAACGGGTGTCAGCGACGCCATCGTCTGAGTGTCCGTGCGCTCGGTTTGCGCAAGCTGAACGATGTGCGCGATTTGAAGGATTCGCCGTCGGTGCGCGGTCTCATCAATCAGGTCGGGTATCTGGTTCGCATCGAAGAGTCGTCTTGAACAGTCCGCGATCGCGACCGGGTCTTCCCGGCATGGACAGCCAATCGAGGAAATCGCATGCGTCTTAACACACTCAAACCCGCCAGCGGCGCGCGCAAGACGCGCGTCCGGGTCGGTCGCGGCATCGGATCCGGTCTCGGCAAGACGGCGGGCCGCGGACACAAGGGCCAGTACGCGCGCAGCGGCAAGGGCAAGGTCAAGCCGGGATTCGAAGGCGGCCAGATGCCGTTGCAGCGCCGTCTGCCGAAAGTCGGCTTTCGCTCGAAGCATTCGCGCGAGGTTTGCGAAGTCCTGCTCTATCAGATAGACGCAGTCGAGGGCGACACCATCGATTTCGCCGCACTCCAGAGGGCGGGCCTGATCAAGCCGCGCGCGGTGCGGGCCAAGATCGTCAAGAAAGGCGAGATCAAGCGCGCGGTCAAGTTGTCCGGTATCGCCGCTACGGCAGGCGCCAAGGCGGCGATCGAAGCGGCCGGCGGCAGCGTGGAGTAGGCGCGTGGCAAGTCAAGGGACCAACCCGCTGGCTTCACTCGGGAAACTGACCGAACTCAAGCAGCGACTGCTGTTCGTGGTTGGCGCGTTGATCGTCTATCGTCTGGGCGCCTTCATTCCGTGTCCTGGGGTCAATCCCGAAGCGATGGCGCGGCTGATTTCCAGTGGGGGCGGCCTGCTCGACATGTTCAACATGTTTTCGGGCGGTGCGCTCAAGCGCTTCTCGCTGTTTGCGCTCGGCGTGATTCCTTACATTTCATCGTCGATCATCGTGCAGATGTTCGGCTCGGTGATCCCGGCCTGGCAGGCGCTGCGCAAGGAAGGCGAATCCGGTCGGCGCAAGCTCACGATGTACACGCGTTTCGGCACGGTCGGTCTGGCGCTGTTCCAGTCATTTGGTGTCGCAACGATGCTGCAACATCAGGCCGGGGTCGTGTACAACCCTGGTCCGAGCTTCGTGTTTACCACCGTGATCAGCCTTACCGCCGGCACCATGTTCCTGATGTGGCTCGGCGAGCAGATAACCGAGCGCGGCGTCGGCAACGGCATATCGCTGATCATCTTCGCGGGTATCGTCGCCGGTCTGCCCGCGGCGGTCGTACATACGCTCGGCATGGCGCAAAACGGCGAATTGTCGGTGTTGAAGGTGTTGATCGTACTGGTGATCGTACTGGCGGTCACGGCCTTCGTGGTGTTCGTCGAGCGCGGCCAGCGACGCATTACCGTCAATTACGCGCGTCGCCAGGGCGGGGCCGGCAAGGCCTACATGAATCAGAGTTCGCATCTGCCGCTCAAGATCAACATGTCCGGCGTGATTCCGCCGATCTTCGCCTCGTCCTTGATCATGTTCCCGGCCACCGCGGCCGCCTGGTTCAACTCGTCCAGCCAGATGCACTGGTTGCAGGTGCTGACCGCATCGCTCGCCCCGGGACAGCCGCTGCACATGGTGATCTACGGGTTGATGATCGCGATTTTCGCGTTTTTCTATACGGCCCTGGTGTTCAATTCGCAGGAAACGGCCGACAACCTCAAACGCTCGGGAGCCCTGATTCCGGGGATCCGTCCAGGCAAGGCCACGGCGGACTATATCGACGGCGTCCTGACCCGCCTGACCGGTGCCGGCGCCCTGTACCTGGTCGCGGTTTGCCTGGTACCGACCCTGCTGCAGAACGCCTGGCATGTTCCGTTCTATTTTGGCGGCACATCGTTGCTGATCGTGGTCGTCGTGGTGATGGACTTCACCGCCCAGATCCAGGCCCACCTCGTTTCGCATCAGTACGAGAGCCTCCTGCGCAAGTCCAACCTGCGTGGGCGTTGAGGCATCAAGGCGCCGTTGACCCGGTCGGCAAGGGTTCCCAGCGCTCGAAATACCAGATAGAATAACGAGTTCACTTCGCATCCAGCACCCTCGGAGAACAATCAGATATGGCGCGCATTGCGGGTGTCAATCTGCCGGTCCAGAAACACGTCTGGATCGGTTTGCAGAATATCTATGGCATCGGTCGTTCGCGGTCGAAACGCGTGTGCGTCGATGCGGGTGTGAACCCGGCGACCAAGATCAAGGAGCTGACCGAGGCCGAAGTCGAGAAACTGCGCCACGAGGTCGGCAAGGTGACGATCGAGGGCGATCTGCGCCGTGAAGTCGGCATGGCGGTCAAGCGGCTGATCGACCTTGGCACCTATCGCGGCCTGCGTCATCGCCGTGGTCTGCCGGTGCGGGGACAGCGTACCCGCACCAATGCTCGGACCCGCAAGGGCCCGCGCCGGGCAATCAAGAGGTAGGAGACGGGTTGAGTATCGTTCATGGCGCCTTATTTGGTTGTGCTGCCCGGCGCATCCCGTCAACTGTGGGCCGTGCTGGCACGGCCCCATCGTCTGCAATAGTCAATCTGGACCTCTCATGAACAAACCGGTCACAGCCAAGACCAAGAAAAAGACCAAGCGTGTGGTGACGGATGCG
>JBAVZT010000041.1:0-16941 GCA_049588955.1 Rhodanobacteraceae bacterium
AACCGGAGCCGGCGCGGCAGCCGCGGCAAGTCGCTCGCGCAGCTCGCGCAAATCGGTTTTCGCCACCCGCAATGCGGGCAGATCGGGAGCCAGTGGCGTGGCCTGGTCGAGCAGAATCCTTGCGCGATCGACATGATTGTCTTCGATCGCCGTCTCGGCCTGGCGCACCAGCGCCTCCGCGACACGGCGCAATCCGGTGGCAGCTTGCCGGTTGCCGGGATCCGTCTGGTGTGCGGATTCGAACAGCGCCCGCGCCGAATCCTTGCCGCCGACGAGATTGCCCGCACGCAACTGGTGTTCGGCGCGCGCAACCAGATCGCTCACATGTGTGCCTTGCGCTTCGCGCGCGTTGGTGATCTGGCCGTGCAGGTCCGGCAGTCCAGGATAAGTCGGCAGGATGCGCCCGATATCCTCGGCGCGCGCCGTCGCGGTCGCAAGATCGTTCGCAGTCAGCGCCGTGCGCGCCTGTTCGGCCAGCGCGTCGGCGCATTTCTCCAGGCCGGCCTTGGCCAGCGCGCTGCCCTTGTCGGCATCGAGTAGATGTTGGTACAGCGCAGCGGCTCCATCCGGGCCGAGAATGTGCCCGGCCGCCAGCGCGGTGTTGGCCTGATCGAGCACCGCCTGGGTCCGGGTGTCGCGCGCTTCGGTCTGTTTCAGATCCTGCTCGACCGAGTCAATGGCGGGACCACCACCGAGCAGATCCCGAGCCGCATCCAGCGCCTGGCGCGCGGCCCCCAGGTCCTGTCGCGCGAGCGCAGCGCGAGCGCGTTCGACCAACTTCTGCCCGACCGCGCGCAAACCCGCGCGCGCGACATCGTTGTCCGCGTCCTCGGCCTGGACCTGCTTGAACAATTCGCTGGCACTGGTGCCGTCGGTGCCAATCAACTTGCCTGCGACAAGTTCGGACTGCGCACGCGCGAGGGTCGCATTCAACTCGGTGCGCGGCAGCAGTTGTCGCAGACGGTCCTGGTAGTGCCACGCCGCCGCGCCAACGAGGACAACAAGAAGAACCAGCGTGAGCGCAACCGCCCGTCTGCCGCGACGCCGCCCGCGCGCACGAGGGCGTCCCTGCTCGGGTCGCTTGGCACGCATGACGTTGTCATCGACCGCGGCGACAATCTGGTCGAGTCGTCCGAGGTTCGGGTCCACACGCGATCGATTGGCGCCGCCACCACCATCGCCTTGCGGCGCAAATGGAACCGGCGATACGAAGGTGTCGGCAGTGGTCCTGCCGGTCACATCCTGCGGCAGTCCCAGCGCTGCCAATTCGCCGGCATTGATGCGCTGCTCGAACGCTGCGATCGCGGCTGCGGCGTCATTGCCCGTTTGAAAGCGATCGTCGGGCTCCTTGGCCAGCAGCTTGTCGATGAGCGGCTGCAACGCGGCGGCGGATTCCGGCAGCACCGGCACCGGTTCGGTGATATGCATGATACCGACTGCCAGCGAATCCTCGGCCTGATACGGCACGCGTCCGACCAGAAGTTCGTACAGCACGATTCCCAGGCTGTAGATATCGCAGCGACCGTCGATCTGCTTGCCGCGGGCCTGTTCCGGGCTCATGTAGTGCGGCGTACCGACCACGGCACCGGTCTTGGTCATGCGGCTGACCGAATCGCTCGCCCGCGCAATGCCGAAGTCGGTCAGAGCCGCGGAGCGATCGTCACGCAGCAGGATGTTGTCGGGCTTGACGTCGCGATGAATGAAGCCCTTTTCGTGCGCGTAGTTGAGCGCCGTGGCAATTTCGCGCATGACGCGCAGGGCGAAGGGTACCGGCCGCGAAACACCGTCCTTGGTGAGCACCGGGCCACCGGCAAGATATTCCATCGCGATGTAGTGATAGTCGCCCGCGCGCCCGACATCGTGGATGCCGACAACGTGGCGATGATGCAGCCTGGCGGCGATCTTGGCCTCGCGCAAAAAACGCGCGCCGAAATTCGGATCGGCCAGCAGCGCCGGCGACATGACCTTGAGCGCGACCTCCCGATCCACGGATTGCTGGATCGCCAGGTACACCGTTGCCATGCCGCCACGGCCCAGTTGGCGCAGCAGGCGGTAGCCGGGAATCTCGATCACGTTCGCGTCACATCCGCGCTGGTGAGCCCGTGTGGCACGACCAGTCGTACCCCCAGGCCGGAAAATGCGCGGCAAGCATAGCATGCGATATCGACGCGCCAGCCCCTGCTTTCGGCAAGCCTGGCGACACTCGCACCGGCCGCAAAGCACGACGCGAGCAACGCCTCAGATTTCTCACGATGGCGACGGATGACTGTCGGGAATACCGGCACCGGCGAAGTGCCTGGACGTTCTTATCCAAGCCTGCGCGCCTCGATCACGTTTGGCACATTGAGCAGCCGGGCCAGCAAGCCACTCAGCTGGGCGAAATCGCTGACCCTCAGCGCAAAGCGCATTTCAGCGAGGCTGGTGTCCGGGTTCACGCCCATCGTCGCGGCGATCAGGTTTACGTCGCCGGCCGCAATGACGTTGCTGACATCCTTGTGCAACCATTTGCGGTCGTAACCCTTGACCATGATGTCGACCTCGTAGGCCTGCCCGCGGCGGCCGCCCCACTCGACCTCGATGACACGTGCGGCATCACGTGCGCGCAGCATCGATAGTTGCTTGCAATCGCCGCGATGAACCGATACGCCGCGTCCGCGTGTGATGAAGCCCTCGATACGGTCGCCCGGCAACGGTTGGCAACAGCGCGCGAGCTGCGTCAGAAGATTTCCTACGCCTTCAATCGTGATCGCATCGGCCGCCGCCTTGCGCGTTCTTGCGGTCGCCGTCGGCGCAGCCGCCACAGGACGATCGGGTTGTTCGGCCTCGTGCAGCGTGCGTGCGACCTGACCCGGCGTGATGTCGCCAAGCGCCAGCGCTTCGAACAAATCGTCGGCAGACTTCATCTGGAACCTTGCTGCCAGAACGTCCAGTTCGATCTGATGCAGCGCCAGCCGCTTCAGCTCGCGGTCGAGCACTGCCCGGCCTGCGACGAGATTCTGGGTTCGATCGATGCGCTTGAACCACGCGCGTACTTTTTCGCGCGCGCGGTGGGTATTGAGCAAGCCGTGCTGCGCGGCCAGCCAGTCGCGACGCGGCGCACTGACCTTGCCGGTCAGGATCTCCACGCGATCGCCGCTGACGGGTTGATGATGCAGCGGCACGATGCGGCCGTTGACCTTGGCGCCACGACAGCGATGGCCGACATCGGTATGAATGCTGTACGCAAAATCGATGACGGTCGCGCCGCGTGGCAGATCGATCACCTCACCCTTGGGCGTCAACAGATAGACGCGATCGTCAAGCACGTCGGTACGAAAACCCGCGAGCAGCGCCGTCTCATCGTCATCGGCATCCTTGTTTTCGAGCAACTGGCGCATCCATGCGATCTTGCGTTCGAACCCGCTGTCGGCGCGCCCGCCTTCCTTGTAACGCCAGTGCGACGCGATGCCGAGTTCGGCCTGCTCGTGCATGGCGTGGGAGCGGATCTGCACTTCGAGGTTGCGGCCGGCCGGACCAATCACCGCCGTATGCAGCGATTGATACTGATTGCCCTTGGGATTGGCGATGTAATCGTCAAATTCGCCCGGCACAGGCAGCCACAGCGAATGCACGATCCCGAGCGCGGCGTAGCACGTCGCCACATCGGCGACCAGGACGCGCAGCGCACGCACGTCGTAGAGATCGGAAAACTCGACGCCCTTGCGCTGCATCTTGCGCCAGATCGAATAGATGTGCTTCGGGCGGCCGGCTACATCGGCCTTGATGCCGGCGTCGGCGAGCGCCTGTGCCAGTGTCTTGCGGGCGCCTTCGATCCAGGCCTCGCGATCATTGCGGCGCTCGTCGAGCAGCCGCGCGATGCGTTGATAGGTTTCCGGTTGCAGATAGCGAAACGCGAGATCCTCGAGTTCCCACTTGAACTGCCAGACACCGAGACGATTCGCCAGCGGCGCATGAATGTCCGCTGTCAGCCTCGCCAGTTTCTGTCGTTCGGTTTCGTCTGCGTCGGCCGCCGCACGCATGCGCACGAGCTGGCGCGCAAGCAGAATCAACACCACGCGAAGGTCGCGCACCATCGTCAGCAACAGACGGCGCAGACCCTCGGATGCACCCTCAGCGGTTGTGCCGTGCAGGGAAAAGATGCGCTCGGCGGCACGCTGCCCTTCGAAGAGTTCGCGCACGTCGTCGTCGAGGTGCTCTTCAGCGGGCGCGAGTCCGGCGCTGTCAAGTGTGTGCAGGATGCACGCGACGATCGGCTCGGGGCCGACATTGAGCGGGCCCAGCAAGCTGATGACTGCGCCCAGCTCGCCCTCGCTTCGTCGCCACGCTCGTCGCAGCGAATCAAGTTCGCCGTCAACCGTGGGCAGCCGTCGCAGAACCGACGTTATTGCGCCTGCGTCCAGCAGATCGGGCCACGCCCGAATCGTCCGGATCAGGCTCGCTTCGATCTCGCAGACAAAGGAATTGCCGCGCAGAGCCGGATCGGACCCGGCGCTAGTACTGCCCACCGCTGCGTTGACCGCATGCGCCAACCGGCCAGCACCCGAAGGTGACATCGTCGCCGACGAACGCATCACCGGCAGCGGCGGTCCCCGGCACATGCTGGCCGACGAAAATCGCGGCCGCGACAATCGGCCCCGGCTGTTGCGGCAACCCCGCCGTGACATAGCGGTGCACCAGCACGTAACGCACGATCGAAGTGGATACCTCGGACAGGTCGAACGGGACATACACGATTCCGTCGCCGGCCGGTATCGGGCCGGTCACCGTCACGTTGCCCGATGGCGCGCCGGGGCACGGCGCGGTCAGGTCCGAAAACGGTGTGGTGGACACGCAGTAGTCGCCCAGGTCCGACTGATTTCCCGGATCGCCGCCCAGATAGTAACCATGATACGCATCGCGCACCGTGACCGGCACGGTAATGCCGCTCGCATCGCTGTTGATCGTGGCGCCGAATTCAAACATGTAGCCGACCTTCTCGCGGCCGCCGTCGAGATACTCGCGCACATCCATGCAGGTTGCGGACGGATCGCCGCCGCTGCACGACGTCGTGCCGGCGGTATAGACATCGACTGCGACCTCGGTGTGCTTGCGCGGCAGCGTCTGGTTGAATCCGGCATCGTCGAAGCCTTGATAGAAGAGTCCGTCGGCATACGGTGACGGCACCTGCCCCGCCGCGTTGATTGAATGACAGACCAGACTGGAATCGGTGATGCCCTGGTTGATCTTGAGTACCGTGCTGCCGGAACCGTAACTGAGCCCTCGCAGGTCGCTCGCCGCCGGCAACTGCCACTCGCTGTCGTGATACAACGGCAGAATCGAGCGCTCCGGCACCGCCGGCGTGCCCGCATTCGCGCAGAACAGCGGCCCGTCGGTCTGTACCAGCAGGCTGGTACCGTCGTAGCTGAAGGTGCCTTGCGCCCACAGGTGCAATGCGGTGCCGCTGTTGATCGTTATGCTCACGTCGGAGGCTTGCGTGGCCGATGCTGGAAGCGCCACCAGCGCGCCAATGGCCAAACCACCCAATAAAGCTATCGCATACTTGCTTGAAATCATGTTCGGACTGCTCATCGTGGATTCAGTGGAAATTGGAAATACTTGGGTGCATGCTGGGGGATTCGATGCACCATCACCTGGAATCGCACGCGGGTTCCACCCGAGCAGTGCGTCCTTCGATGCATCCTTGCCGAGGTTCGACCCGACCGGCCCTTCCCGCACGCCGGCAGGGTTCGCCATGCTATGCTTTCGCGGATTCCGCGCAGCGCGCATATAGATTACATTCTATTGGTAAACCCCATGTTGCACAAGGGTTTTTTTAACAGCCACCCTGCCTATTCGACTGACGCCCGCCATGCACAAGTTTCTTATTTCGATCGCGCTTGTGGCGCTCTGCCAAGTCTGCGCTGCGCAAACCGACAGCTCGACACTGGAGGAGCGTATGCCGCAGTCGGCGTTCCGTGCCGCCGGCCTCGACAAGCTGTCGCCGGAGGAACTCAAATACCTCAATGACTGGCTTGCGGCCCATGGCGGCAACGCGCACGCACGCGCCTCGGGCGACTTCTATTCGGACTCCGGCGATCGCGAGGCGATAGACAGCCACATCAGCGGTGATTTCTTCGGCTGGCGCGGCAAGACGGTGTTCACGCTCGACAACGGACAGAAATGGGTACAGGCCGAGTCGGGCCAGTTCGACATACGTCCACTCACCCACCCGGCGGTGAAGATCAAACCGATGATACTCGGCAGTTGGCTGATGTACGTCGACGGCTGCGGTTGCAATCTGCGCGTCAAACGCATCCAGTAACGCCGGGGCCGGCCCTCGGGTACGCGCCGACCGATAGCAGTCGACGCCGTGCCATCAAACGCCGAATTTTTTCAGCTTGTCGATCGCCTTCGCCAGACGTTTGGGCGACACCGGTTCAGGTGTGCCGAGTTCCTGGGCGAACATCGACACGCGCAATTCCTCGATCATCCAGCGCAGCTCCGCAAGCGCACCTGCGTCATGATCGCCGGCCGCCACCAGGGCAAGATACTCTCGCCAGTAGCCGTGCACGATCAGCATGCGGCTCTGGTCACGCAGCGGATCCCGGCGCAAGCGTAGCGCTCGCGCGTGCATGGCCTTCAGGTAACGCGGAAATTGGGTCAGCCGCGCAAGATCCGAATCGCGCACGAACCCCGGTCGCAGCAACAGGTCGAGTTGCTCGCGCAGATCCGCGTAATTGGCGCCGGCAAACCCCAGCATCGGCGGTTCGAGCCATGGCCGCAATTGCGCATACGCGTCGATCACCGCTTCGACGTGGCGCAGACGCTCGACTGCACCTGCGAACAGTTCGCGTGCAGCTTCGTCCTTCACGCGATCGAACACCGCGCGCTTGCGGATATCCATCCGACGCGCGCCCAGCACATCGTTCACAGCGGCTTCGATCAGAGCGCCACGCAGATCGTCGGGGCCGCCGAACGGCATCCACTGCAATGCCATCTCGTTGCCGATCGGCAGCTGCCGACGCGCGCGTTTCATGACGTCGACCAATGCGCGCCGCAGCAGACGTTCAACACCGCGCCGGTGGGCCTCCGAGGCATGGCCGGCATGTTCGAACGCGCGCAACGCAACGCGGTCGCCGAGATCGACCAGCGCCGGATAGGCGATCAGCTCTCCGACGCCGGGCACGCTCGCGGGAATCTCGTCGAAATCGAAGGCATCGATGTCATTGCGCTCGAGATCGGCCTCGATCCGGCGCGAAAAGGCCTCGCGCGCGGCAGCCGAAAACTCGCGCCGTAACGATGCGAGATCGCGGCCTTCGACCACGCCTTGCGCAGCTTCATCGACGACTTGAAAACGCATTCGCAAATGATCGGGCAGTACGCTGTCCGCGAAATCGGCCGCCGTGAGCGCAACTCCGCTCACGCGCTGCAGATGATCGGCAAGGACCGGGAGCAGCGGTTCCTCGCGTGCGCTCTCGCATTCGACGAATGCGCGCGCGAAGTCGGGTGCGGGCACGAAATTGCGCCTGAGCGATTTCGGCAAGCCACGAATCAGCTCGACGACGCGTTGCGGTAGCAGCCCCGGCACCAGCCATTCGCAGCGCGCCGAGGGCACCGCATTGAGCAGTGCCAATGGGACAATCATTGTGACGCCGTCGGCCGCGTCCCCCGGAACGAACCGGTATTCGAGTTTGAAGCGCGTTCCGGCGAGAGCCAGACAAGGCGGAAAATCGGCCGCTTCGATTGCCCGCGTTTCGCTCATGACGTCGGCGAGCGACCAGTGGAGCGCGGCACGATCGTCGGGCGAGGCCTTGCGATACCAGCCTTCCAGTTCCGCCACGTTTGTGATCCGCGCCGGCAACTTGCCCTTGAAAAACGCGGCCAGGTCCTCGGCCGACCGGAGCAGCCCACCGCGACGGCACTTTGTCTCGATATCGATCGCCTCGGCGAGTACGCGCGCGTTGGCCCGAATGAAATCTGCGCGCGCATCGATCGCGCAGGTCGCCAGTGCCTCGCGCAGAAAGATATCGTGCGCGAGTACCGCGTCCTGACGATCGAACCGCACCTTGCGTCGAGCGACCAGGACCAGACCGAACAACACGACCTGCTCGGTCGCCATGACGGCTCCGCGCCGCCGCGAGAAGTGCGGGTCGCGCCAGCTACGCTTGACCAGATGTGCGGCCTGCTGCTCTATCCACAGCGGTTCGATGCGCGCGCAACCCATCGCATAGATTTTGCCGATGTCGATGATCTCTCCGGCGAGCAGCCATTGCGGTGATGATTTCTTGAGCGCCGAGCCCGGAAAAATCGTGAAGCGGCGTTCACGCGTACCGCGATAGCCTCCACTTTCATCCTTGCGCGCTACCTGAGAGGGCCAACCCGAAAGCAGACAACGATGGATCGCCTCGTAGCGCCGCTGCGCCTCGTAGCGCCGCTGCGCCTCCTTGCGCGACTCCGCTTGCACCGCCGGCGACCGACGCGTTGTTGTGACATTCGTCGCATCACGATCCGATTCGGCGATCAGCAGCAGTTGCCGATGCAATTCGCGCCATTCGCGCAATCGCGGAAATGACAGGAAATTGGCGCGGCACCAAGCGCGCAGACGCGCCTGGGGCATATCCGCATACGCGTTCGAAGCCACTCGCCAGAGCTTGAGAACGCCCAGAAAATCGGACTTCGGGTCGATAAATTGCGCGTGTGCCACATCGGCCTGCACACGCGCATCGGCCGGACGTTCGCGTGGGTCGGGAATGGCGAGAAACGCGACCAGCACCAGCAATTCGGCTGTCACGCCAAGGCGCTCGGCTTCGATCAACATGCGGGCGAGTGCGACATCGACCGGCCAGCGCGCGATCCGGTGGCCGATTTCATTGAGTCGGCGCTCATCATCAATCGCACCGATCTCGACGAGCCGCCGGTAACCATCGCCGACGGCCCGCTCATCGGGCACGTCGACAAACGGAAAATCGGCCGGATTGCCAAGCCTCAGACTCAACATGCGCAGGATCACACCGGCCAGCGAGGAGCGCTGGATCTCCGGATCCGAAAAGCGCGGGCGCGCGGCAAAATCGTCCTCGCCGTACAGCCGATAACAGATACCCGGGCCCAGGCGACCACAGCGACCCTTGCGCTGATCGGCGGCGGCCTGCGAGATCGGCTCGATCCGGAGCCGATCGAGCTGCCGGCGTTGTGAATAGCGCTTCACGCGCGCCGTACCGCCGTCAATGACGTAGCGAATGCGTGGAACGGTGAGCGAGGTTTCCGCGACATTGGTGGCGAGCACGATGCGACGTGCGGAGCCTGGCCGGAATATGCGATCCTGATCCGCGGCGGACAAGCGCGCGTACAGCGGCAATATCTCGGTTGCGCGATAATTGCGGCGGCCCAGTGCCAGGTGCGTGTCGCGGATTTCACGCTCACCCGGAAGAAACACCAGCACATCACCGTGCGGATCGCTTGCACTGATCTCATCGGTTACCGCGATGATCTGTTCGACCGGGCTGGAATCGCCGCGACCAAGGCGGCCGGCGTCGGTGTTCCGCGGGCCCGCACGTGCTTCACTGCCAGGTGATTCAAGTTCCGATTGCGGATCGGGCGGGCGCCAGCGGACCTCCACCGGATGCGCACGACCCTCGATCTCGACAATCGGTGCGCCGTCGAAATGCGCCGCAAATCGCGCGGTGTCGATGGTCGCCGATGTGACGAGCAGTTTGAGGTCACGACGGCGCGTAAGCAGGCGTTTGAGGTAACCGAGCAAAAAATCGACGTTGAGACTGCGCTCGTGCGCCTCATCGATGATGATGGTGTCGTATGCGGCGAGCCACGGATCCGACTGGGTTTCGGCCAGCAGGATGCCATCGGTCATGAACTTGATCAGCGTGTCGCGTCCGACCTGGTCGGCAAAGCGCACCTGGAATCCGACTATGCCTCCGAGCGGACTGTCGAGTTCGAACGCTACTCGCCGGGCAAGCGCGCGTGCGGCGACACGCCTTGGCTGGGTGCAGCCGATCATGCCCGCCACGCCACGATTGGCGGCGAGGCACAGTTTCGGCAGCTGCGTACTCTTGCCCGAACCGGTCTCTCCGGCCAGCACGACCACGCGATACCGCTTGATCAGATCGACGATCTCGTCGCCCTTGTCCGCAATCGGCAGGGAAGTGTCCAGCGCGAAAGCAGGGACGCGGGCCAGACGCAGGCGACGCTCGGCGGCCGATCTCTCGACAGCAGCGGCGAGCTTCGCGTGCCCGGCGCCGTGTCCTGGGTCGCGTGCGAGCCGGCGCCACTGTCCGATCAAACGCCCGCGGTCGCGGGTCAGAACGTGGTCAAGCGCAGCCTTGAGTTCGGCCAGCGTTTTGGTGGCGTCATCGGGCACGTCACATCGCCTGCCATTGAACATTGCGCACGAGAAAATCGTCATGCGCGTCGGCGCGGCGACGTGGAGTATCCGGCCGCCGGTTCACAAACTGCGGCGCGGAGGAATCAGCAGATCGCCGAACAACAGACCGGCGACGATCGCGATCAGCAACGTGAACAGCGCGACAGCGGTGTCGAGACCGAGCAGCACGTCGCGCTCGAACACGAAATTGAGCGTGCGAAAGCCGACGCTGCCCGGTACCAGCAGGATGATCCCCGGTTCACGCACCAGCGCGCCCGGGAGATCGCACACGCGCGCAAATCCGTTGCTGACCGCGCCGATCACGAGTCCGCCGAGAAATACCCCGAACGGCGGCGAGACATGCGCGCCACCGACCTGGGTACACACATAACTGAGGACAACCGCACCGATCACGATCGGATAGAAGCGCCACGGAGTGCGAAACAGCACCGCGAACGCGCACGCGGCCGCCAGCACTGCAAGCCATTCGATCCAGATCGGAACGGAGGCACCCGGAATGCCGGCCGGCGTCAACCCGAACAGCTTGCACAATTCTGCCGCCGCGACGGTTCCGAAGCCAAGCTTGAGCAGTGTGGCCATCGCGCCGGCCATACGTGCGGTTCCGGAAATCAGGTGCTGGCTGGACATCTCGCGCACGGCGGTGGTCAAGGTCATGCCCGGCAGCAGCACGATCAGGCTGGAGATCACCACCGAACGCACGGCGATCGGCACGATATAGACCGCGACCAGCGTCGCGATCGTGGTCGCCAGCAGCGCCGCGATGGCTTCCGAGGCGGCCGCCACGTTGGGCCTGTTGTGCGCGAGCAAACTGATCAGGCCGATCAGCGTTCCGATCAGCGCCGAGGTTGCGACGCCGGCCCATGCCGTGTGCAGTATGAACGCGATGCTGGCCGAAGAGACCCCATAACTCAGCGCCATCAGGAGACGCATCGCCAACGGCGAGCGTGCCGCCCCGATCTCGCGCAACAAGCGGCGGCCTTCGGCGAGTTCGAGGGTACCCTCGATGACGCGCGCGGCAACCGTGTCGACCTCGCACAACTTCTTGAGGTTCACATCGCCAGGCGATACGCGCACGACCTGGGTGAATTCGGGCATCGCGTCGTCGCTAGTGTGATCGGCAAACGACATCACGATCGAGGTCGGCGTAGCGAGCACGTTGCAGTCGAGTCCAAGCCGGCTGCCGACCAGGTTGATGAGATCTTCCAGACGCGGCGCGGCAGTGCCGTATTCATGCAGGCGTCGGGCCAGATCGACCACGAAATGGATGCGTGTTTCGAACGCGGCTGTGGTGCCCGCGCGCTCGTGTTCCGAAGGTTGCCCGTAGACCATGACCCGACAATCTTACCGGGGTGCGCTGACCGGTGCTCCATCCTGCGTGGCGGCAAGTTTTGCAACCACAGGAAACGGCGTTCCTTGGCCAGTGACCCAGCCCGGCGCCCGAAGGCGGTACTCTCTGCGCCATGTACACCGGCGCCATTGGGCGGTCGTCCCGGCGTTCATGCTGGCCTGTTAGCCTAAGAGCATTCCGATCCAGTCAGCACTCTGGTCACGATGCCCACTCGGTTCGCCGGACAGCGCAGCATCTCCCGTTGCGCGTTTGAATAGATCCTGGAGTATCCCTGTCCGATGGCACAGCCAGCGACGGCCCATTTTGAACGCGATCGCGAAGGCGAGTACGTCGCCGCCGCTGGCGACTGGACACTGAGCCATGCCGAGGCTTTGGCTGAGCATATCGAGCGCCTGGCGCGTCGCATGCCGCAGAGCGCGCGTATCGACGCGAGCGCTTTGACCCGGCTCGATACCGCCGGCGCGAATCTGTTGCTCGATCTCGCTCAAGGCCGCATGGACGCGATAGCAGGCCTCGACCATTCTCGCGCGGCATTGCTCAAGGCGGTAGCCGAGGCTCGACAGGCAGCGCACGCTCCCGGCGCGGCACGTCGCGCAGCAGGTGTTTCCGACATCCTTGCGCGCATCGGCAACGCGGTCGAAACGGGCGGTCGCAACATCGTGTCCCTCGTCGGCTTCATCGGTCTGGTGTTGGTCACGCTCGCGCGCTCGATCTGGATTCCGCGTCGCTGGCGCGTCACGTCGCTGTTTTTCCATGTCGAACAAACCGGGCTCGATGCCGTGCCGATCGTCGCGCTGCTGAGTTTCATGATCGGTGCCGTGGTCGCGTTTCTCGGCGCAACCGTGCTGCGCGATTTCGGCGCGAGCATATTCACGGTTGAACTGGTCGGCTATTCGTTTCTGCGCGAATTCGGCGTGCTGCTGACCGCAATACTCGTCGCCGGGCGCTCGGGCAGCGCGTTCACCGCGCAAATCGGCTCGATGAAGGCGCGCGAGGAAATCGATGCGATCCGCACGCTCGGCCTCGACCCGATCGAAGTGCTGGTGCTGCCGAGGTTGCTGGCGCTGCTCGTCGCGCTGCCGCTGCTGACTTTCCTGGCGATGCTTGCCGGCATACTCGGCGGTGGCATGGTATCGGCGCTGGCACTCGATATTTCGCCGGCCATGTTCATCTCGCGTCTGCATGAACTCGCCGGCGCGCGACATTTCTGGGTCGGCATGAGCAAGGCGCCGATCTTCGCGTTCCTGATCGCGTCGATCGGCTGCCTCGAAGGATTCAAGGTCAGCGGCAGCGCCGAATCGGTCGGCACGCATACGACCTCGAGTGTCGTGCAATCGATCTTCGCCGTGATACTCATCGACGCGCTTGCGGCGATCTTCTTCATGGAAATGAACCTGTGAACGCGCGCGACATCGTGATCAAGGTCCGCGGCCTGGGCAACCGCTTCGGCCACCAGGTGGTGCACGAAAATCTCGATCTGGACGTCTACCGGGGTGAGATACTCGGTGTGGTCGGCGCTTCCGGGAGCGGCAAGTCGGTGTTGCTGCGCTCGATCATCGGACTCAACCGACCGACCGCCGGACGCATCGAGTTGTTCGGCGAAGACATCACCGCCATGTCGCCGGCACGCCGCATCGCACTCGAGCGCCGCTGCGGCGTCCTGTTTCAGAACGGCGCACTGTTCTCCTCGCTGACGGTGGTCGAAAATGTGATGGTGCCGTTGCGTGAACACGTGGAACTTGCACCCGATCTGATGCGGCGCCTGGCGTCCCTCAAGATTGCGCTGGCCGGGTTGCCGGTCGAAGCCGGCGACAAGTACCCGTCCGAACTGTCCGGAGGCATGGTCAAGCGTGCGGCGCTGGCGAGAGCAATCGCGCTGGATCCCGACATCCTGTTCCTCGATGAACCGACCGCGGGACTTGATCCGATCGCCGCAGCCGCATTCGACCGCCTGATCGTGACCTTGCGCGAGAGTCTCGGACTCACGGTGTTCCTGGTGACCCACGATCTCGATACGCTGTACACCATCTGCGACCGTGTCGCCGTGATTGCGGAGAAACACGTGCTCCTGGCCGATACGCTGGACAAGATCGAGCATTGCGATCAACCCTGGGTGCGTGACTACTTCCGTGGTCCGCGCGGTCGCATGGCGCAGCAGGCGGCGCACGCCGCGATGGAGGATTGATCATGGAAACCCGCGCCCACCACATTCTGATCGGGGCATTCACGATCGTGGTATTCGTGCTCGCACTCGGCTTCGTCTTGTGGCTGTCGAAATCGAGCCTCGATCGGGAATTCGCCTACTATCAGGTGGTCTTCAACGAAGCGGTGACTGGCTTGTCCAAGGGCGGCCTGGTGCAGTACAACGGCATCAAGGTCGGCGAGGTCACCCGGCTCAGCCTCGCGCCGGATGATCCGCGCAAGGTCATTGCGCGGATCCGCATCGACGGCGGAACGCCGATCCGCAAGGACACGCGCGCCAAACTCGGGCTGCTTGGTGTGACCGGCGTCGCGTTCATCCAGCTGTCCGGCGGCGCGCCGGGCAGCCCGCCACTGGTCCCTACGCGATCCAATCCGGTGCCGGTGATTCCATCCGAGGAATCGGCCTTGTCGAAACTGCTCGGCTCGGGCGCAGATATCGTGACCAGCGCCAACGACGTCCTGTTCCGTATCGGCCAGCTGCTCTCCAAGGACAACGTGGACCGGTTCTCCGCGACGCTGCAACACCTCGACGAGGTGACCGGCGCGGTGGCCGACCAGCGCGATGCGCTGGCCACCGCGCTCAAGCAGCTTGCCGACGCGAGCGGTCAACTCAAGGGCACGCTGAGCAAGCTCGACGCGATGGCAACGACGACCGACGACTTGATGCGCAAGAACGCACGCCAGGTGCTCGAAGCGACCCGGCAGGCGCTGGAAAATGTCGACACGGTAGCCCAGTCGACCAATGGTCTGATCAACGACAACCGGGCCGCAATCAAGAGTTTCAGCAATCAGGGGCTGCGTCAGGTCGGCCCGGCGATATCCGACCTGCGTGCGACATTGCATTCGTTGAAGCAGCTGGTGGACAAACTGGCCCAGTCGAACAGCCTGCTGCTTGGGCACGACCAGCCGCAGGAATTCAAACCGCACTGAGCGGCCGGCATCGGCCGCCGATTTCCGGAGCCTTGCATGAGACACTTGACATCGCTCGTTCTGATCGCCTTGCTCACGGCCTGCTCGACACTGGGCGGCCGGCACGAATCGTACGCGGTGTACGCACCGCGATCGGCCCCAGGCACGCGCTCCGACGCAAAGCCGGTCGCCTGGCAATTGCTGGTGCAGACGCCGATCGCAAGCGACGCGCTGAATACGGACCGTATTGCCGTCATGCCCAGCGCGGGGGTTTTTCAGGTGTATCCGCACGCACGCTGGCGTGATCCCGCGCCGAAGCTCGTGCAGGGCTTGTTGATTCAGGCCTTCGAGGACTCGGGCCGCATTGTCGGCGTCGCCGGTGCCGATTCCGGGTTGCATGCCGACTTCATGCTGGCGCTGGAATTGCGCTCGTTTGAGATCGAGTACGCCGATGGCGCGCCGCACGCGATGATTCGCCTCACCGCAAAACTGGTCGATTACAGCTCCAGTCGGGTATTGGCGACGCGCGCGTTCGCCGCTGATGTGCCGGCCGCCGGAAGCAGCGCCGCCGATGCGGCGTCGGGTATCGGCCAGGCGCTGAACCACTTGCTACCCGAGGTCGTTGCATGGACTTTCGCGCAGGGAAATTCGGCCTTGGCGCAACACGCTCCTGCGTCTGCTCACGGCGCAGGAACCTTGCAGGATCGGCTGGGCGCAGCGATGTCCCTCGCGATCGCGGCGAAACCGGCACGTGACCCATCCGGCGCAGCTGTCGCGATCGGCGAGCGGCGGCCCATCATCGACCTTCGATGCGGCGAAACGTCAGGTTGACGCGCTCCCCGATACGCGCTTCGGTCTTCGGCAACTCATGCTGGTACAAGCGTTGCGTATCACCGGCCATCACCAGCAGGCTGCCGTGTGCGAGTTCGATCGACAGCGCGACGCGCCGGTCGCTGCACGTACGCAGCCGCAAACGCCGTGGCGCACCGAAGCTCAAGGATGCGATCAGCGGACGCGCACCGAGTTCGGGTTCGTCGTCCGCGTGCCAGCCCATCGAATCACGCCCGTCGCGATAGCGATTGGCCAGCACGCTGTTGAACAGCGCACCGAGGCGCGCGTTCAGATCGTCGCGCAGACGCGCAACCGTCGGCGTCCATGGCTGCGGCTCGAAGCGAGTTCCCGAGTAGCGATAACTCGCGTCGGCATCGCCGATCCAGGACGACAACCGTGGCGCCGCGATCCGCCGCCCGAACAATCGCAGGCGATACTGCTCCCACGCGATTTCCTGTAGCAACGCCGCGAACAATTGATCGGCTTTCGCCACATCGAAGGCGTGCGCTGCGTAGCGCACATCGGCGCCCGGCAATTGAAGGTTCAGCACGTTGTGTCTATCGGATAAGCCGGCGTTGCATCGAGCGTTGCCGCGCAGGCACCGGCAAGTTCGAGCAGGCGAAGATCGGAGCCCGGCGCGCCGATGAGTTGCAGGCCGATCGGGAACCCATCCGGCAATGTACCCATCGGCAGGCTGATCGCCGGGCAACCGGCCAGACTCGCGAAACTGGTCAAATCGGCATCGTTCGCGCGTTCGGACTCGCTGAGGGGATACGGCCCATGCGGTACCGTCGGGCACACCAGCACGTCGATATCCGCGAACAGCCGGCGAGCCTGAAGGCATGCCGCATCGATCAGACGATCGGCGCGTACGTAATCGAGCGTCGATTTATGGCGCGCGTACTCGAGCATTCGACGCAAACGCGGCGACGGAGAAAATTCGTCGTCGTCCATCGCATCGGCGAGGTCAACCGCCAGTTCGCTTTCCATGACGAGCAGCGCGGCTCGCCGCATGCGCGCGAAATCGTAATCGGCAAAGTTCGCGGTATGCAATTCGCCGAGTTCGTTTCCCAGGGACGCGATCGCGTTCGCGAACACGTCGCGCACAGGCACCTCGATCCCGGGCGCGCCGGTATCGATCAGCAAGCCGCTTTTCAAACGTCCCGGCTCCCAGTCCGGCAAGGCGAGCGGCACGCGGCGGCAACGCGAGCGCGGGTCAGCCGGGTCCGGGCCGGCGAGCACCTGCAACGCGATCGTCAAATCCTCGATCGAGCGC
>JBAVZT010000042.1:0-1706 GCA_049588955.1 Rhodanobacteraceae bacterium
GCGCGACTGATCCCGACCCGCGGACCGATTCGCGGCCCTTCGGGCGGCGCGGTGCCATCGCTAAGCACGCTGACGCCGCGATCGTTCAGCACGAGATCTGCGCCATCGAAACGGCCGTCGATCCCCAATGCCTGCGTCAGTCGGGCGGGGCCGCTGGCCAGGTCTCGATCGTGGCGTGCGCGTGGCCTCGCTTCGCGCATCCGTTCGATTCCCGCAAGCGGCCGGACCGCGCGGAGCAGTACGCCCCAACCCTGACCGGCCGGGCCACAGACCGTGTTGCAGCACCAGTGCATGCCGTAGGTGAAGTACACATACAGGTGCCCGGCCGGGCCGAACATCGTGCGATTGCGTCTTGTCGCCCCGCCAAAGGTGTGCGCGGCAGGATCCTCGGCGCCGCAATAGGCTTCCACTTCGATGATGCGTCCGGCGCGGCCGTCGTCGCGCATCAGGATCTTGTCGAGAAGTTCCGGTGCGACGATTCTCGGATCGCGCTCGAAGAACGCGCGCGGCAATACCTGCAAGTCGGCTTCCTCGATCATGGTGTCAGCGCAATTGGGGATCGCCGCCCAGTCAGCGATCTAGCCATTCCAGCAAGACGACAGCCGCATTGTGTTCTTCGTCCCTGGCACCATAGACCAGCGTCGCCTTGCGCTTCCCGATTTCTTTCCTCAGGAGCGCGACCTGCTTGTCGTTCTTCCCGAGTTCTGCCCGATACCGCGCCTTGAACTCGGTCCATTTGCCAGGATCGTGGCCGAACCACTTGCGCAGTTCCGTGCTCGGGGCGATCTCCTTCATCCAGATATCGACGCGCGCTTTGGCCTTGGTCAGGCCGCGCGGCCAGAGGCGGTCGACGAGGATACGTATCCCGTCCGCTGCGACCGGTCTTGCGTAAACGCGTTTGATCTGGTTGGTCATGACATGAGAAGTCCCGGTATGGGTCCTGATCATCCTGCCGCCAGTTCATCGACCGGCTTCGCGTCGCGGCCCCGATCGCCCCGCTCGATATGCGGAAGGTCCCGTGCCCGGAATCGTCGACCGACTTGCGGATGATCGTACCCGTGTTGCGCGAATATCTCATCGCCCGGTGCGCGTTGTCGAAGGCTCATGCCGTGGTCACGCGCCATCTGTCACTTGCGTCCATCGGCTGCAACGGCTCCCGCAATTCCTGCCAAGAGGAGAACGACGATCGCTGACAACGTTCATGGCGAAGGCGACTGCGAGTCCGAGCGCCGCTTCCGGAAAAGCACGCGGCGTGCTTCTGGTCTCGGCGGTTTTTTCCGACAGCCGACATCAGCCGCGAAGCAGGTGGCTACACGCTGCGTCTCGCAGGTCGCGCCTGAATTTCTTGTAACCACCGCTCCGACTGCGCGAGGATGGCCAGTCTGTCGCTGGCATCCATCGGCGACGTTTCGCCGTCTGCCTCGACTGCAAGGAGCTCGCGCATGTCTGGTTTTTCGATGAAGTTTGTCGCCGTATCCTCTTTCATTGTCTTGTTTTCGATCGCGCCCCTGGCGCACGCCGCCGGGAAACCGACGCCGAAGGCGCCCCGCCCGGCAAAGACAACGGCGAAAGTCTTTCGGCACACGGTGGCGATGGACGGCTTGCTGCCGGTCCACGTCGACAAGAACGACGGGCGCATCCTCGTTACCTTGCCGCCTGCGCAGGCCGACGGGATCTCGGCGAGATTTCTCTACGCGACTGCGCTG
>JBAVZT010000043.1:0-2536 GCA_049588955.1 Rhodanobacteraceae bacterium
GCTCAGGGGGCTCGGTTGACCCGGACGCACCAGTGATCTGGGAAGTCCGGGTGCGTGTCGGTGGTTCGGTCGATTGCTGCATGGGCCGATACTAACGCGCTCGCTATCGGCCATGCCTTTGGGCACACTCGCGGCGCGCGGGCGATCGTTACGCCGCCGCGCGTCCAAATTCTTGTTGGAGCAACCTGCCCATGCATCGTTCGTCGCTTTTGATTTTTGCGGTGGTTCTCGGACTGGGCGTGGTCGATCCGGCACGCGCCGGCGTTGCCGGTGCACCCGAATATGCGCGCGACCCGACCCAGGCGATAGATCAGGCCTACACCGACAAGATCGCCGAATACACCACGGCGCCGACGTTCAACTCGCCGCTGACCGACTATCTGCCGGCGTCGGACAGCATGCCGACACCTGCGAAGGTTCTCGGCTACATCGCTGGCGCGCCGAACCATCTGCCGTACTCGGCCGACGTATACCGCTATTTCCGCGCGCTGGCGGCGGCCAGTCCACGCGTCAGGGTGTTCCCGATCGGCCGGACCGAGGAAGGTCGCGAGATGATCGCGGTCGCGGTGGCTGACGAAAAGCTGCTGGCCGATCTGGACGCAAACAAGGCGCGCCTCGCCAAACTTGCCGATCCACGCACGATCGACATGGACGATGCGACAGCGCAAACGCTGGTTGCCCAGTCGACGCCGATCTACTACATCACCGGCACCATCCATTCGGTCGAGACCGGTGCGCCGACCGCGCTGATGGAACTGGCTTATCGCCTGGCGGTCGACGATGCGCCGTACATCCGCAACATCCGCTCGCACGTGGTCACGCTGATCACGCCGATCGTCGAAGTGGACGGGCGTGATCGAATGGTCGACTTGTACAACTGGCATCGCGCGCACTTGGATCGCCACTATCCGCCATTGATGTACTGGGGCCACTACGTCGCACACGACAACAACCGTGATGCGATGACGCTGACGCTCGATCTGACGCGCAACGTGCTCGAAACGTACGTGGGCTGGCATGCGCAGGTGCTGCACGACCTGCACGAATCGGTGCCTTTCCTGTACGACAACACCATCGGCGATGGCCCCTACAACGCGTGGATCGATCCGATCCTGACTGGCGAGTGGCAGCAGCTCGGCTGGAACAACGTGCAGGAAATGACCAAGTTGGGGATGCCCGGCGTGTTCACGCACGGCGATTTCGATACCTGGAGCCCGAGCTATCTGATGTTCATCGCCGCGATGCACAACGGTATCAGCCGCCTGTACGAGACCTTCGGCAACGGCGGTGCCGACACCGAGAAGCGCATTCTCGATCCGGACGAATATCAGCGCACCTGGTACAAGCCCAATCCGCCGCTGCCCGAAGTCACCTGGTCGCAGCGCGACAACAACAACTACGAAGAGACCGGTCTTTTGACCGCGCTCAACTATTTCGCCGACAACGCGCCGCTTTTCCTGCGCAATTTCTATCTCAAAAGCAAGCGTTCGATCGAGAAGCCGCAGGATGGTGGACCCGCAGCGTATATCTTCGCGGCAGACGAACCGCACAAGGGCGCGCAGGCGAGACTCCTGCGTCTGTTGCAACAACAGCATGCCGAGGTCAGTCGCACCACAGCCGCAGTGACCGTGACTGTGCCGAAAGAGCGTGACGACAGCGATGCAGAGGACCAGCCCGGCAAACACGACGACAACAAAGGCGACAAGAAACAGGCGGGCAAGCCGCAGAAGACCGAATCGCGCACATTCGCGGTCGGAAGCTATGTCGTGCGCATGGACCAACCTTACTCGCGCATCGCCGATACATTGCTCGATCGCCAGTACTGGTCGCCCGAGGATCCGCAAAAACATCCCTACGACGATACCGGCTGGTCGATGGGCGACCTGTTCGATGTCGACGTGGTGCGCGTCACCGATGCGGCGATTCTCAAGGCGCCGATGAAGCGCATCAGCGAGCCCGTCGCTGTGCTCTCGGGCCTGCCTGGCATCGATGTGGCGAAGGCGAAACTGCCGCGAGTCGCCCTCATGCACACCTGGCTCAGCACGCAGACGGAAGGCTGGTGGCGCATGGCGCTCGATGAGCTAGGTGTGCATTACGACTACATCAGCACGCAGGATGTCGCGCGCACCTCCGATTTGCGCAACAAGTACGACGTGATCCTGTTCGGTCCGGTGGGGCGCGGCAGTACCAGGCTCATTGTCGACGGCTTGCCGATGTGGGGCGATCCGCTGCCGTGGATGACAACGGAACTCACGCCGAATATCGGGCGCATCGATTCGACCGAGGATATTCGCCCCGGCTTCGGAGCCGACGGCATCGATCACCTCAAGCAATTCGTGCGCGCGGGGGGGCTGCTGATTACCTCGGAAGACACGGCGAAATTCGCGATTGAAGAGGGTCTCGCCCCCGGCGTGTTCGTGACCCCGCGCAAGCAGCTCAAGGTCGTCGGCAGCGTGCTCGAGGCGCGCTTTGTCGATGACGCCGGTCCGATCGCTGCCGGTTACGGCGAAAGGCTGGCGCTGTACAGCGCGCACGG
>JBAVZT010000044.1:0-3492 GCA_049588955.1 Rhodanobacteraceae bacterium
GAATAGCACACGCCGCCGCCGCGCTCAGCGGGCGCCGACGGGAGGCCAATAGTGGAGATAAAAGGAAACGATTCAGCGGCTTAGGTTTCGACCACCTTGACCACTTCAGACTCGCGGCGCGTGATCACCTCGTCGATCAGGCCGTAGGTCCTGGCCTCCTCGCCGCTCATGAAGCGATCGCGTTCCATGTCGCGCGCGATCTCCTCGACCGGTTTGCCGGTGTGATCGGCATAGAGCTGATTGAGGCGCCCGCGCAGATAAATGTTCTCGCGCGCGTGAATTTCGATGTCGGTAGCCTGGCCCTGCG
Organism: Rhodanobacteraceae bacterium; assembly: GCA_049588955.1. Lineage (GTDB taxonomy): Bacteria > Pseudomonadota > Gammaproteobacteria > Xanthomonadales > Rhodanobacteraceae > Dokdonella_A. The sequence continues at coordinate 308 of JBAVZT010000044.1, forward strand.
CTCCCCCGGACGGCTGGTGCACCATGATGCGCGAGTTCGGCAATGCAAAACGCTTGCCCTTTGCGCCCGCCATCAGCAACAACGATCCGGCGCTCGACGCCTGACCGACACACATGGTGCTCACATCCGGCTTGACGAACTGCATGGTGTCGTAGACCGCAAGACCCGCCGTCACCGAGCCACCCGGGCTGTTGATATACAGGTGGATGTCCTTGTCCGGATTCTCGGACTCGAGAAACAGCATCTGGGCGACGATCACGTTGGCGACATGATCGTCGATCGGCCCGACCATGAAGATCACTCGCTCCTTGAGCAGGCGCGAATATATGTCGTAGGCGCGCTCGCCGCGTGGCGTCTGCTCCACGACCATCGGGACCAGGTTGAGGGCCTTGATCGACTCGTTGCGGCTCGGCATTGCGCTTCTCCGGCGAACGGACGCTCAGGCGCCCGGTCGCATGACTTCATTGAAACTCAAGGTTTGTTCGCTGACATCGGCGTGCTCGGCGATCCACTCGACCACCTGGTCCTCCAGCACCCGGTTGCGCAGTCCACCCATTATCTGGGGATCGCGTGAATAAAGTTCAACGACCTTCTCCGGCTCCTCGTAGGTCGAGGCGATCACGGCCAGCGCCTGGCTGACCCGGCGCGTATCGACGCGGATATCGTTCTGCCTTGCGACTTCGGCGAGCAGCAGGCCCGCCGCAACCCGCTCGCGTGCCGTCGGCAGGTAGCTGTCGAACGCGTCGGCCGCATCGGGATTGGCTTGCTGCGCGAGCGCACGTGCCTCGTTTTCAACCATGCCCTGCGGCAGATCGAGATCGGGGTGCGTCGCCATCAGCTGATGGATCGTGACCTGCTTGAGGCGCGCGGTCAGCGCATCGTTGAGTTCACGCTCGAGGTTCGCGCGCACGTCCGCTCGAAATTGCGCCATGCCACCCTGCTTGACCCCGAAACTGGAAGCAAACGCCTCATCGACATCGGGTAGATGCGGCTCCTGGACGCGCATGATCCTGACGTGCACCGACGCCGTCCTGCCCGCCAGCAGGGCCACGCGGAAATCCGCCGGAAAGACCAGTTCCAGATCGAACTCATCGCCGGTCGCATGTCCGACCAGCTTGTTTTCGAACTCGCTGAACAAGGCCCCTGATCCGAGAATGCTGCCAACGCGGTCGCTGCCGGACTCGGGATGACGAAATCCCGACCCCTGCGCGGTGTATTCGAACAGCACCATGTCGTCGATCCCGGCCGGCCGCTCCACCTGGTTCCAGCCGCGGCGCTGCAGACGCAGGGTCTCGATCATGCGGTCGATGTCGGCGTCCTCGACGTTCGCCCGCGTCCGCGTGATATCGAGGCTGCTGACATCGATCTGGTCGAGTTCGGGCATGACCTCGAAGGTCGCGGTATATTCGATCTCGCCATTGTCCGGCGTGCCGGACGTGGAAATCGCCGGCTGAATCGCAGGACGCAATTTCTCCTGCGCAACGACTTCCTGAAAACTCGAGTTGATCATTTCCGACAGCGCTTCGTTGCGGATCTGCTTCCCGAAGCGCTGCTCGATGACTTTCGGCGGCACCTTGCCGGGACGAAAACCCTTGAGCCGCGCATTGCGACCCATCTCCTGGATACGCGTGCGCACCGTGGTCTCCAGATTATCCGCCGGAATGCGAACGGTGAGCTTGCGCCCGAGCGTACCGAGGTTTTCGACCGAAACGTGCATGCTTGCTCCTCAACATCAGCTACGGCTACTGCGCCACGAACCGCGGACGGCGCTTCGCCGACTGCGCACCCGGTCGGTGGTTGTGGGCCGGAATCTGGTGCGAAAGGAGAGAATCGAACTCTCACGGGTCGCCCCACTGGAACCTAAATCCAGCGCGTCTACCATTCCGCCACTTTCGCCCGGGTCCGCGACCACAACGCGAGCGTTGCCCAGCCCGCCGGCCAAGTCAATCGTTGCGCGCACAGGAATCCACTTGGTGGGCCGTGAAGGAATCGAACCTTCAACCTGCGGATTAAGAGTCCGATGCTCTACCAATTGAGCTAACGGCCCACGGGACACATTGTAATAAAGATGGGGTGGACGATGGGATTCGAACCCACGACAACCGGAATCACAATCCGGGACTCTAACCAGCTGAGCTACGCCCACCATTGAGAAGAAAGATGACAGAGGACCCAACTGCGAGAAGGGAACGGTGAACGCAAAGCGCCTCCGCACAGCGCGGTCGTCTGTCTTCTCTCGCCTGTTTTCGGTCTGTTGTCGCCTGACTACTGCTGCTTCTGTCTGCTTCGTCCTCTGTGCTCCGGAATGCGCGCCCGACAGGAATCGAACCTGCAACCGTCGGCTTAGAAGGCCGATGCTCTATCCAGTTGAGCTACGGGCGCATCGACCGCCGGATTGTTGCAAAAACCGAATGCGCGGACGAACCGTTCGCGCGCGGCTGCCGATCGCGAGCGCCTCTGTCGCGGCGGGCCGGATGGTCGGGGTAGAGGGATTCGAACCCCCGACATCCTGCTCCCAAAGCAGGTGCGCTACCAGACTGCGCTATACCCCGTCGTCCGGCCGCCTCGGCGATTCTGCGACTGCCAAAACGGCCGGGAATACTACGAAGATGCCCCGGGCGCGTCAATGCGCGGGTCGCCTGCGCCTTTGCCCACTCAACAGCGCATGTGTGTCTCAGCGCAGGCGCGCTGCAAGACCGCCGGCGCGATGAACCGGACGCGCCAACGTCGTTTCGACGACCTCCGCAGTCGCCCACAACAAGACCTCGCGTTTTGCACGGGAGAGGCCCGTGTAGAGCAACTGCCGCGACAGCACGCGATTTGCGGGATCCGGCGGCAGCAAGATCGCAGCCACTGCATACTCGGAACCCTGGCTTTTGTGGATCGTGATCGCGAACGCGCCAGCATGCGGCGGGAGCATGCCGATCGCGAAGCCGCGCGCAACGATGCTTCCGTCCGGGCGGATGGTCTCGAACCAGACACGCAAGGGCCCGCCCGGGCCTTCCTCGAGTGCGACCCCGACGTCGCCATTGAACAGGCGGGCGCCGTAGTCGTTGCGCGTGATCAATATGGCCCGCCCCGGATACCAGAGCCGCTCGGCGGGAACCCCCCAGAGCCGCTTGAGCCGCTGCTCGATCGCGTGATTGACCCCGAGCGCGCCGAACTCGCCTTCGCGCAGGCCACAC
>JBAVZT010000045.1:0-2779 GCA_049588955.1 Rhodanobacteraceae bacterium
GGATAAACCAGATCCGGACCGGTTCCGAGCACCGCGATGGTCGTTCCTCCGGCATCCAGCGCGGCGGCGTGTGCGGCACCGTCAATGCCATCGGCCAGCCCACTGGTAATCGCGAAACCGGCCAGTGCCAGCGCTCGCGCAAAGCTTCGGGCAGTCGCAATACCGGACTGACTGGCGCTGCGGCTGCCGACGATCGCAACCTGCGGCAGCCACAGGCGGCCGATATCGCCACTCACGAACAGCGCGGCCGGCGCAGCCGGAATCTCGCGCAACAACGGCGGAAAATCCGCGTCTTCGAACGTCAACAGATAATGATCCGGGGCAGCCAGCCATTCACGGTCCCGGGTCAGCTGCTCGCGATCCGGAGCCTCCAGCCATTTCCGGCAAGCTGGATCGACCGGGCCCGGCAAATCACCCCGGCGTACGGCGGCGAGCGCGCCCGCCGCACTGCCGTGCCGTTCGATCAGATCGCGCAGCGCGACCGGGCCGAGTCCGGGGGCCCGCAACAGAATCGACCAGGCCTCGGCGTCGGCGTCGGATACGGAATCGGCGCTGGGCATGCAACCAGTCTAACGGCGCGGACTTGTCTGCACGATAGCGACATGCCGCGTCGGCGTGTACGAAACCGGCGGGTCAATGCGGACCCGGGGCACGCCCCGGGCTGCCGACTCCCGCCGCTGTCTTCATGGCGTCGAATCGGGATCGTGCAGGAAATCGCCGAGATGCACCGGCTTGACGGCATCCATGACCAGTCCGTAGCTGATCCGGTCGAAGGTCCGGAAAATCATCACGTGGCCGATGTACTCGGGCGGCAACGTCGCCTGCGAGCGATGCGGATGAAAGAATGCCCGGGCGCTCCCTTCGGGGTAATCGGTGGTGTCGTCGACGACCTCGCCCGGCTGGTAGATCGTGTAGACCTGACCATTTTCAACGGCATCTTCCCTGCCGCGCGACAAGGCCACGACCTGGCGTGGGCCGACCGCATCCAGCGCGTCGGTGAATGCAAGCACGCGCATGTTGGCGGGCATTGTCGCCGGTGCGTGCGGGACGTACTGATCGTCGTAGGGCGTCTGTTCGATCGGCAATACGTAATCACCCGGCCGTACCTCGAAGTCCGAAGCGATTACCAATGCCGACGCCGGCGCACCGGCCCGCGTCACTTCGACGACACCATAGTCGAGCAGTTCGTACCCGAGGAAACGGACCCGGCCGTGCAACGTGAACTCATTGGGACCGTGATGCCACAGCATGGCCGGGCGGCCTTCACGCGCATCGGGAGCCTGACGATAGGCCTCGCGCGGGGCGCCGTCGCCGACGGGCGGCAGGTCGTAGTAGCGCCCGAGCGGACGCAACAACGCGAACTTCTGGCCGGGCCCGGCGTCGAGACCCCGCACGTAAACCAGTTGCCCGGCGGTTCCACGCAACTGGTTTTCCTCGATGCCTACAACATGTGGCGCATGATCGAATTCATCTTCCGACAATATGCGGGTGTGCTTGAGGAAGGTACTAAGTTGATCGAGCGGAATCGGCTCGATCGCATTTTCGAGCGGCGTGGCGCGCACATGCGGTTCGATCGATCCCTCGCCGTGCATCACATGGCCGCCGGCCATGACCAGTTCGTCGCCGGGATAGATCAGGTGCGGATTCTTCACCTGCGGATTCAATTGCCAGATCTCGGGCCATTGCCAGGGTTTGCGCAGGAACCTGGCCGAAATGTCCCACAGCGTGTCGCCCTTTCTGACGATGTAGTGATCCGGCGCGTTGTCGGCCCACTGGACCGTCGCGGCAAAGATCGTCAACGCAAACAGGAGCCCGGACGAAAGCGCAAGTAGTTTTTTAAGCATGCCTGCCAATTCCCTGATTCCCCAATGGCTTGGCGAGTGTATCCGAAAGTCTGCGAGGAAAGCACGAACCACTTCCCAGAATTGGTGGAAAAAGGCGGTTGTTGCACCAGACGTCAACCGTGAGACGGTGGGACGCAAATGCTGGAGCGGCGCAGCGTGCCCCGTCGTGTTCTCCGTCCCCGACCTTCTCGCACCTCTGCCGCCACCCCGCCCCGCGTTGAGGGTTACAATCGTCAATCCGACACGCGGCCAACGCCGCCAGCGCATTCCCTTGCGAACCGGCGTGGCCACCCGCATTTCAGACCAGCCATGAGCCTGTTGACGATACTTGAGTACCCCGACCCGCGCCTGCGCACGCTAGCGCGCCCGGTGACGGCGTTCGATGCGAAATTGCAGCGCCTTGCCGCCGACATGTTCGAGACCATGTATGCCGCGCCCGGCATCGGCCTCGCGGCAAGTCAGGTCGATGTGCATTGCCGGTTCCTGGTGCTGGACGTATCGGAGGACAAGGATCAGCCGCTGGCTCTGGCCAATCCGCGCATCCTCGAGCGCCAAGGCAGCCAGACCTATCAGGAAGGCTGCCTGTCGGTGCCGGGCATCTTCGCGGATGTGGAGCGCGCCGAGCGCATTCGCGTCGAGGCACAAGATGTCGACGGTCGTCCGCTCGCGTTCGAGGCCGACGGTCTTCTCGCGGTGTGCATCCAGCACGAAATGGATCACCTGATCGGCAAGCTTTTTGTCGATTACCTGTCGCCGCTCAAGCGCGAAATGGTGCGCAAGAAGCTGGAGAAGCAGCGTCGCCACGCCGAGCCGGCGGCCGTCGCCGGTTGATTTGCCGGCCTCGGCGATGGACCGGCCGCTGCGCGTGGTGTTCGCCGGAACGCCGGCGTTCGCTTTGCCCGGTCTGGCCGCCTGTCGCGCGGCCGATGTCGACA
>JBAVZT010000046.1:0-10691 GCA_049588955.1 Rhodanobacteraceae bacterium
GTCTTGGGGCGCTGGATGCGGATGGCCGTCCAACGGCGCTCGGACACGCGATGCTTCGCCTCGGCACGACACCGCGTCTCGCGGCGGCAGTGTTGCGCGCATCGCGCGAACGCCAGGGGTTGGCCTGCGATCTCGCTGCCTTGATCGAGGCGCGTCCTCCGCGAAGCAGCGCGAGCGCGCGCAATGATGATTTTCGTGTGCGCTTCGAAGCGCTCCGCGCGTGGCGGTATCGTCGCGCAAACCCGCATGGACATTCGGTCCCGGCTTCCGGAGCCATCCATGCCGGCGCCGATCCTCGTGCGCTGGCCGCCATTGCCAGGTCAGCGGACGGTTGGCGGGGCCGTCTGTCGCAGCCGCAACGCACGCGCGATTCAGCGATCGACGCCACGGCGGTGGGCGATATCCTGCTGCACGCGTTTCCGGATCGCATCGCGCGACAGGATCCATTCAATCGGCGACGTTACCGGCTCGCCAATGGGCGCGGCGCGCGGCTTGCCGACGACAGCGCGCTGATCGGAGAGCCATGGCTCGTGATCGTGGACCTGCGCCACGAGGATCGCGACAGCCTGATCTTCGCCGCTGCGCCGTTCGATCCGGCGCTGCTCGAACGCGATTTTCCCACGCGCCTCGAAACGCGTCGCGTCGTCAGCTGGAATCGCGATGCGCGACGCGTCGAGGCGGTTGAGGAACATCGCTTCGATGCGATCGTGCTGACGCAGCGCAGCGTACCGCCGAGCGCGGAAGATGCACTCGAGGGCCTGCTCGGTGCGATCCGTCAGGAAGGACTCGACACGCTGCCCTGGAGCGTCGACGCAAAAAATCTGCGCCTGCGCACGCAGGCTTTGCGCGCGTGGTGCCCCGAACTCGACCTGCCCGATGTATCGGACGCCATGTTGCTCGCGCAACTCGACGCCTGGCTCGCCCCGACGCTTGTCGGCAAGAACGGCCTTGATGCGATCGCACCTGGCGAGCTCACGGACGCGCTCGCGCTGCGCTTCGATGCTGGACAACGGCGCGCGCTCGACAAACACGCACCGGTGACGTTGCGCGTCCCGAGCGGGCTTGCGCGGCGTATCGCGTATGCGCCCGATGCGGCACCGGTGCTTGCGGTCAAACTTCAGGAACTGTTCGGCTTGGCCGATACGCCGCGAATCGCCAAGGGGCGCATCGCCGTGACTCTGCATCTGCTCTCGCCAGCCGGCCGACCGATCCAGGTCACCAGCGATCTGGCAAGTTTCTGGCGTCACACCTACCCCGAAGTGCGCAAGGAATTGAAGGGGCGCTATCCGAAGCATCCGTGGCCCGAAGATCCGTGGAGTGCGACACCAACGCATCGCGCGAAGCCGCGGCGATAGGGGAACGGGCACGTAGCACGAATCGGCGTCTCCCTGTACCGTCCGACCTTGCGGGAGCGCCGGACCTCCCGAGTGAACGATCGGGCGTATCCCCGGTCGCACACAGGACGCCTTCGCTGCAGCAGGACCTACGATGAACAAATCCCACCGCGCGCTGATCTGGATGTGCGCCTTTCTTGTCGCGGTCGGCGCGCTCGCGACGCTGCTGGCGCCGCGCCTCGCGCAGTTCTTCAATGCCAATCCGTTCTTCAATGGCGTGATAGTGGCCGTTCTTGCCGCAGGCATCATCGTCAATCTGCGTCAGGTTATCGTGCTTGCACGCGAGATCGAATGGATCGAGCACTACCGCCGTTCCGATCCAGGGCGCCCGCCACCGGGTCGTACGCGTCTCCTGGCGCCGATGGCACGCATGCTGGCCGGTCGCGAGCGCGGCCAGAGCGCGCTGTCGGCGCCGTCGATGCGCACGATCCTCGACAGCGTGCAGGCGAGGCTCGACGAATCGCGCGATCTGTCACGCTATCTGATCGGACTGGCGATTTTTCTCGGCCTGCTCGGCACGTTCTGGGGTCTGCTCGTCACGATCCGCTCGGTCGCCGACATTATCGGTGCTCTCAATGTCGGCAACGATGCGGCAACGATGTTCGGCGCGCTCAAACAGAATCTCAAGGAGCCGCTCGGCGGCATGTCGACCAGCTTTTCGACCTCGCTGTTCGGCTTGTCGAGTTCGCTTGTGATCGGTTTTCTCGATTTGCAGGCCGGCCATGCGCAGAACCGCTTCTACAATCAGCTCGAAGAATGGTTGTCGGGCATGACGCGGCTCTCGTCCGGTGCGCTCGCACTCGATGGCGACGCCGCGGTGCCGGCCTATGTGCAGGCGTTGCTCGAACAGACCGCCGATGGTCTCGAACGCATGCAGCGCACGCTGGTCGAAAACGAGCGCGAACGCCACGGCACCAACCAGCAGCTCGAAGAACTGCATACCCAGCTTGCCCGGCTCACCGACGTGCTCGGTCGCGACGCGCGCGAACGCAAGACAGCGGCCGAAACCCAGGACGATCTCAAGACCGTGTTGCGCCAGCTCGCCGCCCGCGACCAGCCAGCCGCGCATCTGTCCGAAGAGCTGCGTGCGGAATTGCGCCTGCTGTCGCGCACTATCGCGGCCGCGATGGACGACAGGCGCGGCGATGGCATGCGCAACGCGGGGCGCGAACGATGAGTTCGTTGGTCCGCCGCCGCCGCACGTTCGATATCTGGCCAGGTTTTGTCGACGCGTTGTCGTCGCTGATCATGGTCATGGTGTTCGTGCTGCTGATCTTCGCCATCGGCCAGTTCGTGCTGACCGATACGCTGGCCGGCAAGAACCGGACGCTCGCTGTGCTCAATGCGCAGGTCGCCGATCTCGCCAGAACGCTGTCGCTCTCCGAAGACGCCAATACCCGGCTCGATGCGCGCGTCAAGGAACTCGGCGCGACGCTCGGAACCACCCGTGCCGAACGCGACCAGCTGAAAACGGATCTCGATGCGGCGCAAACGCAAGCGGACAAGCTCAAGTCCGATATCGCGGCGCTGAGCGAGTTCAAGCAACAGCTCGAGGGTCAGGTCGCCAGCCTCACCGGCCAGCTCGGTCAGGCGAAGCGGAACCTGGTCAGGGAGACCGATCTCAATGCGGCCGCGACGGCGCAGGTTGAACTGCTCAACCGCCAGCTCGCCGCGTTGCGCGAGCAACTCAGGAATGTCAGCAGCGCGCTCGGCGTCGCCAGACGCGACATCGGCACGCGCGACGTCACGATCGCCGACCTCGGCAAGCGGCTCAATGTCGCGCTGGCCAACAAGGTCAACCGGCTTGAGCGTTACCGCTCGGAGTTTTTCGGCAAGCTGCGCGCGGCGCTCGGCAATCGCACCGACGTGCGTGTGGTCGGCGATCGCTTCGTGGTGCCGACCGACATTCTGTTCGACTCGGGTTCGGCCGAACTCGGACCGGCCGCGGCCGGGCAACTCGACGCGCTGGCCGAGACGGTCAAGGAAATCGCCGCCGAGATTCCGTCCAGCATCGACTGGGTGCTGCGCGTCGATGGCCATACCGACCGGCGCCCGATCCATACCGAACGGTTCCCGTCGAACTGGGAGTTGTCCACTGCGCGCGCGGTCGCGATCGTGAAATATCTCGTGGTGCAGGGCATCCCGGCCAATCGCCTTTCGGCGAACGGATTCGGGCAGTTTCAGCCGATCGACCCGGCCGAGACACCCGCGGCGTATGCGAAGAACCGACGCATCGAAATCCGGTTGACCAACCGTTGAATGCCGCCGTCACCTGGTCGGCGCGGGAGCGCATTGCGCGCGTGATCAACGTGCGCTAATCCCGTCGCGCGCACGACACGTTCCGGCCGGTTTTGCTCCGCGCCTGGAATGGTTCACTTCTGCGCGCAGCGCAGATGAAAATCCCAGTGCACCAAACGCCGCGCGGCCGGATCGCCCCAGGCGGCGCGCAGATCCGGTTCAACCAGCGTAACCGGATCTTCACCGTTGGCCTTGATGTAGCGCTGCGTCGCGGACCACGAGCGCAGATAGGCAAGGAATTCGTGGCCGGTCCACCGCGCCCGCATGACGAAGGCCGGCGCGGCCAGCTCCTCGAACGGGAAATCCAGCGTCCGGTAACCCGTGTCGAGCAGTCCGCGCTCGGGTGGCCAGTACGGACCGGTCAGTTCGACGTACAGGCGGTTCTTGATCCGATCGATCACGGGATCGACGCGGCAGTCCGAATAGCCCCACGCGGCCAGCACGCCACCCGGTTGCAATACGCGTTCGACTTCGTCATAGAAGCGCGCGTGATCGAACCAGTGCAGCGCCTGAGCGACTGTTACGAGACTTGCGCTGGAGTCGGCAAGCGAGCACCGCTCGGCCGCTTCGATGCGGTATTCGACGCGATCATCCGCCTCGGCATGGGCAATCTGCTCGGCGCTCGGATCGGTGCCGATCACGCGATCGAAATGACGCGCGAGCGCGAGGCTGGCCTGACCATTCCCGCACGCGACATCCCAAGCCGTGTCCCGTGCCGGCACGTATCCGGCGAGCCAGTCGAACAGCGCAGCGGGGTAGGTCGGGCGCGCCGCGCGATAAACGTTGGCGTGACCGGAAAAGTGATCCTGAAATGCCACGCCGGATTATGCGGCACCGACGGCAGGCACTGCGCGCCAGGCACCCGGTGCAAGGCCATCGAGCCGGTAGCGGCCGACCGCGAGGCGGATCAACCTCAAGGTCGGAAGGCCGACTGCCGCGGTCATACGGCGAACCTGCCGATTGCGGCCTTCGCGTATGGTCATCGCGAGCCACGCCTCCGACACGGTCTTGCGAAACCGCACCGGCGGACTACGCGGCCACAGCCAGTCCGGCGCAGCGGCCAGGATTTCCACCAGGGCCGGCAATGTCCGTCCGTCGCTGAGAGTGACGCCGCGAGACAGGCGTGCCAGCGATGCGGCATCCGGCATGCCTTCGACCTGCACCAGATAGGCCTTGCTGGTGCGATGCGCCGGATCGGTGAGCCGATGCGCAAGCACACCGTCGTCGGTCAGCAACAACAGTCCCTCGGAGTCGTGATCCAGACGGCCGGCCGGATAGACGTCCGGCTCACCGATGAATTCGGCCAGTGTGCGGCGCGGCGGATCGCTGCGATCCGTGAACTGGCTCAGCACGCCATAGGGTTTGTTGAACAGGATCAACATGCATTGCGCCGACCCGATTCGCGCCGCCGTGGCGATGCCGCGCCGCAGCGTTCGCGGCGCAACCCCTCATTTACTGCTGGTCCGGTTTGCCCGCGTGATCGGCACCCTGTTCGAAAATCTGGTCGCCCTTGGGTTTGACGAATTTCAGCGTCATGCGATCCGACTCGCCGATTGCCAGATACTTCTCCCGGTTCCTGTCCTTGAGCGCGAGCGTCGGCGGCAGCGTCCATACACCCTTTTCATGGTCCTTGGTGTCTTTCGGATTCGCGTTGATCTCGCTCTGCGCGCTCAGCTTGAAACCGGCATCGGTGGCGAGCTTGATCACGTAGTCCTGCGGCAGATAGCCGGTGCTCTTGACCTTGTCCAGCTGCGCGCCCGCGGCCGCGCGATGGTCGGTCACGCCGAGAACGCCGCCCGGCTTGAGCACGTCGAAGAACGCCTTGAACATTGCCGGCGCAGTGTCGGCCATGACCCAGTTGTGCACGTTGCGGAACGTCGCCACCATGTCGGCCGAACCGGCCGGGCCGAAGTTCGGCGCCTTTGGATCGAACTCGACGATTGTGGCATTGCCGTATTGCTTCGGATCGGCGGCAAACTTCGCCCGCAGTGCCGCATTGTCGCGCGCCGCCTCGCCATCGGGTTTGGTCGGTTTGGCCACGGCGGCGACGTAGTGCCCGGCGGCGTCGAGAAACGGGGCGAGGATTTCAGCGTACCAGCCGCCGCCCGGCGTGATCTCGACCAGACTCATGTCGGGCTCGAGGCCGAAGAACTCGAGCGTCTGCTTCGGATGACGATACTGATCGCGCGCCTTCTCGGCATCCGAGCGCCAGTCGCCCGCGATCACCTGATCGAGCTTGGCGCTCGCAAGGCTCGCCGTGCTGGCCGGCGGCGGCGGCACCTCCGGTTGGTCGGCCATCGGTTCCGCAGGCGCAGTCTGTTCCGGCGCGGGGGGAGGCGCGCTGGTTTCCTGCTGCTGCCCGCAGGCGCTCAGCAACAGGGACGACAACAGCACCATCAGCAGCGTTATACGTGTCTTCATGACAATCTCCGATCGTGTGTCGCACGGGCGGCCAACGACGCAAAGCCTAGCATAGCCGCAGCACGCGATGGCGGCGGATGGCATGCCGTTGCCTCGTACCCGAAACGACGCCCGGGTGAGCGCCGGGCGACTTGTGCTGCCGCCGAATCACATTGTGGACCCGCGCCACGGCAAGGCGCCGGAATGCGATCGCCGTGGCGATTTCGCCGCCAGCGTGTCGTTTCGCTCGCAGCATTGCGTATGAGCCGCAGGACCACAACGGAGAACGATCATGCGCAGCTTTCCCACCATTGTGCTCGGGGTCCTCGCCGCATTCGCCGCGCCCGCCACCAGCGCCCTGACCTTCAACGTCGACAGCGAGGTCGACGTGCCGGATCTGTCGCCCGGCGACGGCGTGTGCGCGACGTTTCTCAGCCAATGCACGTTGCGCGCCGCGGTGCAGGAAGCCAATGCCCACGCGGGCGCCGACACGATCCTGTTGACTACCGGCCAGCATTACACGCTGACGCGTGAAGGCACCGATGATGACGCGCTCAACGGCGACCTGGACATCACCGATAACGTACAGATCGGCGCCGAATCCGGCGGGGAACGGCCGGTCGTCGACGGCAATTCGATCGATCGCGTGTTCGATGTGCTCTCGGGTTCGGCGAATCTGTCCGGGTTCGACATCGTCGGCGGCAATGCGACGACCAGCCCGACGCTATCCGGTGGCGGCATTTTCGTGCACGCCGGGGCCGGTACAGTCGCCCTCTTGAATATGCGCTTGTACGTGAACGACGCCAGCCAAGGCGGCGGGCTCTACAACGCCGGCACCGACACGCGCATCGTCAACTCGGAGTTCCACGACAACGAGTTCATCGGCGATATCGACGAAACTCCCTCTGGCAGCGCGATCCTGAACCGCGGCTCGCTTTCGATCGATCACAGCAGTTTCTACCGCAACAGCGGATTCACCTTGCTCGGCGCCACAAGTCCGGCAAATACCATCGACAGCGAACCAACAACCACACTGGCAGGTAGCGTCACGATCATCAATTCGACCCTGGTGAGCAATCTCGGCAGTGCGATCGTGATGCGCGGAAACGGCGGTTCGCTCACCTTGCTCAACACCACCGTTGCCGGCAACACGATTCACGGCCTGTACCTGATTAACGTCGACGATATGCCTGTTTCTCTACGCATGCGCAATACCGTTATCGCGAAAAACGCACTCGCCGACTGTTTCTTCTTCGTGCCGGACAACATCGACGCACACACCGACCGCTACAACATGGATTCGGACCTCACCTGCGGATTGGCGAGCGGTTCGACCAATTTTCCGGGCGTCGAACCGTATCTGACGCCGCTCGGCTATTACGGCGGGTCCACCCAGGTCAGTTGGCCGCTTTCGATCAGCCCGATGATCGACATGGGCGATGCCGTCATCGGTGGCGGCGGGACGGTCGGGTGTGAAGAAGACGACCAGCAGTACCACGATCGCCCGGTCGACTTCGACGGTGACGGCATCTCGCTGTGTGACATCGGCGCGGTCGAAATGAGCGACGATGTGATCTTCTTCGATCCGTTCGATCGTCTGTAAAGACACGTCGGGGCGTATCCGGAGTTCCGGCAATGTGCGCGCGACTTGCGTTCGGCGGCACGACGCGCGACGCTGGGCACGGGGGAATCGGAACCGCGCCCGAGGTGGAGCGTGCCGGAAGCCGAATCGACCACGGTCACCGAGCTGATTCGCCGCCACATCGGCGACGATCAGGCCCTGATCGACCGCGTGTTTCCGCTGGTCTACGCGGAACTGCGCCGGATCGCGCATCGCGCGCTGTGCCGCGCTCAGGGCGCACAGATGCTGTCGACCACCGCACTCGTGCACGAGACCTATCTGCGTCTGTCTGCACACGAGTCGTTGTCGCTGGCCTCGCGCAAACACCTGTTTGCGCTGTGCGCGCGCGCGATGCGCCAGATCGTCATCGACCACGCGCGTCGCCGTCAGGCCGACAAGCGCGGCGGCAATGCACAGGTACTGTCGCTGAGCACGGTCGAGCCCGGTGTGGAAGAGCGTCCGGAAACCCTGGTCGCCCTCGATCAGGTATTGCTCGTGCTCGAGGCACGCGATCCGCGGCTGGTGCGTCTGATCGAATACCGCGTGTTCGCCGGACTCGACAATGCCGCGATCGCCGAGCTGCTGAACCTGTCACCGCGCAGCGTCCAGCGCGACTGGCAGCGCGCGCGCGCCTGGGTCGGTTCGGCACTCGGCACCGACACGTTGAGCCGCGACAGCGATGACTGAGCTGCCCGATCACGATGACTGGATGCGCCTGGACCGCGCGCTTGGCGAACTGCTCGATCTCGATCCGTCCGAGCGGCTGGCCGGCCTTACACGCGAGTTTGGCGACCGCCCCGATCTCGCCGTGCGCCTGCGCGAATTGCTGCAACGCGCGTGCGGGCCCGACTGGATCGATAGCGTCTGTCCGGGCGCCGCGATCGATGCGCCATTTGGCGATCACACGGCCGACAGCGGCGCGGGCGAACTCGGGGACTGGCAGTTGATCGAACGCATCGGCACCGGCGGCATGTCCGAGGTCTGGCTCGGCGAACGCAGCCGCGACGGCGTCGTGCAGCGCGGTGCCATCAAGCTGATGAGCGTTGGCTTCGCCAATCCGGAATTGCGTGAGCGCTTCTTGCGAGAACGCGGCATTCTCGCGCGCCTCTCCGACGCGCGCATCGCGCGCTATTACGACGGCGGCATCGGCCCCGACGGACGCCCGTGGCTCGCCATGGAGCATGTCGGCGGCATGCCGATCGACGTTCACTGCACCAGGCAGCGCCTCGGTCTCGACGCCAGGCTCATGTTGTTTGCCGACGTCGCCGCCGCGGTCAGCCACGCGCATCGCGCCCTGATCGTGCATCGCGACATCAAGCCCACCAACGTGCTGGTCAGCACCGACGGTCAGGTCAAGCTGCTCGACTTCGGCATTGCCAAGCAGATCGCGACCGACGGCGGCAACGCGAGCGCGACGCAAACGATGGTGCGGGCGCTGACTCCGCACTACGCGAGTCCGGAACAACTGCGCGGCGACCCGGCGACCACCGCGACCGACGTGTTCCTGCTCGGTCTGCTGCTGTTCGAACTCATTGCCGGCGAACGACCGTTCGCACCGCAGGAAACCAACACTTCGACCATCGAGCGGGCCTTGTGCGAAATCGATCCACCACGCCCGAGCGACGTGCTCGGACGCCGCCGCAAGACCGCAAACAGCCCGCCGATCGCGCCACGCGAGGTGCGCGGCGATCTCGATGCGATCGTGTTGCATGCCCTGGAGAAATCCCCGCTCAGAAGATATGGATCGGTCGAGGCGTTACGCGATGACATCCTGCGTTGGCGGAACGGGCTGCCCGTGCGCGCACGTCGCATCGGACCGCTGCATCGTTGCGGCAAATGGCTGGCGCGTCATCGCCTGCTCGCGGTCATCAGCGCTGCCCTCATCGCAATCGGTGTTGCCTATTCAATCACCACGCAGCTGCAATCGCGCGCGATTGAGCATGAAGCCTCGATCAACCGAGCCGTGCGTGACTATCTGATCGACTGGTTTCAGGCGGCCCGGCCCGGGAACACCACGGGCGGCGATCCTACGGCCAGCGTGATGCTCGCCGATGGTCTGGCCAAGGCGCGCAGGGAATTGGTCGCGGAACCGGGTCTGCAAGCCGAGATCCTCTCGACCGTCGGCGAAATCTACATGGCTCGCGGCGAGTACGCGCTCGCCGAACCGGTTCTGCGCGAAGCCAACGACGTGTATGCGGCATTACCCGATCGCGTTGCCCGGCACCGTGGCGCCAACATCGCACGGCTGGCCACCCTGCTGCACTACACCGGCCGCTATGCCGAGGCCGAATCGATCTTCCGACGGGCGCTCAAGCAGCAGATCGCCTCGCTCGGCGCGAACGCGTTCGAAACCTTGGTGACACGGCAGCATCTGGCCGATCTGTTGCAAACGCGCGGTCGCTATGCGGCTTCGATCGCCGAATACGAACGCGCGCTCGGCGCCGCGCGCGCAACGCTTGGAGAATCGGCAGACCTGACCGCTGCGCTGGAAACCGGGCTTGCCGATGTCTATCGCGACAGCGGACGTCAGACCGAAGCCGAAGTCTTGTTTCGGCGTGCGCTGCGCACGCAGCAGCGCGCGCACGGCGAGAGGTTTCCAAGTACCGCTGCAACCCGCCTGAGTCTGGGCCGACTGTTGCTCGAACAGGGTCGCAGCGCCGAGGCGGCTGCCCAGATCGAACCGGCGTTCCGGATTTTCGGGCGGATCAAGGGCAGGACGACACCGGCCGGTGCGTATTGGGAGCGTTACGTCGCCGAGCTCGAAGAGATGCGCGGCAACCTGGACGGCGCCGCCGCGCGCCTGAACGCACTGACCGAGGCCATGCGCAGCCAGCTCCCGCCCACCCATTTGATGTTCGGCTATTTCGCGCTCGATGCCGGCTATGTCGCCTTGGCGCGTGGAAGGATCGACGAGGCACAACGGCACTTCGATGCAGCCGGGCGCGTGTTCGACGCGATCGACCCGCACGGCCATCCGC
>JBAVZT010000047.1:0-2089 GCA_049588955.1 Rhodanobacteraceae bacterium
TCTCTACGGTGGTACCTACCGTTTGTTCGAACGCGTTCGCCGACGTTCGGCCGGCCTCGCATTCAGCTTCGTCGATCTCAATGACGCCAAGGCGCTGAACGCTGCGCTGACGCCGGCTACGCGCATGATATGGGCCGAGACGCCGACCAATCCGATGCTGAAACTGGTCGATCTGGCCAGGCTCGGCGCATTCGCGCGCAAGCATGGTGTGCTGCTCGTGGTCGACAACACCTTCTGTTCGCCGATGCTGCAGCGACCGCTTGAATTCGGCGCCGATCTGGTCGTGCATTCGGCGACCAAGTATCTCAATGGCCATTCGGACATGGTCGGCGGTATCGTCGTGGTTGGCGAGGACGCGGAGCTCGCCGAGCGCATGGGATTCCTGCAGAACTCGGCCGGCGCGGTGGCCGGGCCGTTCGATGCGTTTCTCGCGATGCGCGGCCTCAAGACCCTGCCTCTGCGCATGCGCGCGCATTGCGAAAACGCGCTGACACTCGCGCAATGGCTCGAAAAGCACCCGGCCGTTAAGCGCGTGATCTATCCGGGCCTCAAATCGCACCCGCAGCACGCGCTCGCGAAGCGTCAGATGGACGGCTATGGCGGCATTATCTCGATCGAGCTCAAGGGTGGCCTACGCAAGGCGCGGCGCATGCTCGAACGCTGCACCCTGTTTGCGCTGGCCGAATCGCTCGGCGGCGTCGAAAGCCTGATCGAACACCCGGCCATCATGACCCACGCTTCGGTGCCGCCGGCGAATCGCAAGCGCCTTGGTATCAGTGATTCTCTGGTGCGCCTGTCCGTCGGTGTAGAGGCTGTGGAGGATCTGCGCGAAGAGCTGGCGGCGGCGCTTGCGTGATCCGTTTTAGCGCGGTAACGCCGATACGTAAGACATGTCGGGAGCATAGCCAACGCTGAGCGAGAGATTCGGATTGTAGTATGGATCTCCGTTCGCCAGGATGCCGGCGTGGCGCGTCTGCATGTATCGGATTTCCGATGCATAGCGAGCTTGTTTTTCCGGTGTATCTTCGTAACCACGTGATTTCGATTCGTGATGGTAGAGCACGGCGCACGGTGTGTAGACGATGAGATAACCGGCCTCGCGCGCACGCAGGCAGAAGTCGATGTCGTTGTAGGCAATCGTGAGTTCGCGTTCGTTGAGGCCGCCTAGTTGCTCGAAAATCGAACGTTTGACCATGGCACAAGCGAATGTGACGGCGCTGACATTCTGGATCAGTTGCGGTCGCAGGAAATAGCCCAAATGATCGGCCGGCAATTGCAGGTGCGCATGACCGGCGACGCCGCCGAGTCCGACAATGACGCCACCATGCTGGATCGTGTCGTCCGGGTACAGGAGTTTGGCACCCACGATGCCGACTTCGGGTCGCACGGAATGCTCCAGCATCGCCTCTATCCAGTCCACGCTGACGACTTCGGTATCGTCGTTGAGCAGCAGGACATGTTCGCCGTCGGTGTGATCAATGCCGAAGTTGATGATCGTGGAATAGTTGAACGGGATGTCGTGACGAACGAATCGCACGCGCGCGTCGCGCTTGCCGAGTTTGCGCATCAGTTCGTGCGTTTCGCTCCTCACGCTACCGTTGTCGATGCCGACAATTTCGTATTTTTGATAGGTGCTCCTGTCCAGTATCGATTCGACGCATGTTCGCAACAGCGATGCGTTGTCGCGAAACGGAATCACGACGCTGACAAGCGGCTCGTCTGGGATGGTGCGACGTACGCAGTAAGTCGTCGGCAATGGACCCGGCTCAATGCGCGCCTGGATACCGCGCCTTTCCAGTGACTCGGCCAGCGCGCGCTGACCCAGTTCGAGACTTTGGGGTTTTGCTGCCGGTCCCGCGGCCGTCGAACCGCTGGCGACCCGCCAGTGATACAACACGAGCGGCACGTGCGCGATCTTTCGTGCCTTCTCACTCGCGCGCAGGAACAGGTCGAAATCCTGGGCACTGTCGAATCCCGCACGGAACCCCCCAATCGTGGTCAACAGCTCGCGTCGTGCCACGGTAAAGTGACACATATAGTTGTACGACAGGAGCAGATCCGGGCTGAAGTCCGGCTTGAAGTGCGGCTC
>JBAVZT010000048.1:0-3690 GCA_049588955.1 Rhodanobacteraceae bacterium
GTGTGGATTGTACCTGGCAATTTCGGGTTGGGGGCATCGCTCTTGGCGGCGATTGCAATATTGGCACCGTCGCGCGCGGCACGCAGCGCAATGGCGAGCCCGATGCCGCGTGAAGCGCCGGTAATGAAAAAAGTCTTTCCTTCGAGAGTGTCCATCGATCTCACCATGATCCTTCGTTGGGCATCGACACCCAGGGTTCGGCCGCCGCAAGCGGGTTGCCGTGCTGCAACAGCTCGATCGAAATGAAGTCGGGCGAGCGCACGAATGCCATATGCCCGTCGCGCGGTGGCCGATTGATCGTCACGCCCATTTTTTGCAAGCGGGCACAACTCGCGTAGATGTTCTCGACTCGAAAAGCCAGGTGCCCGAAATTGCGCGCCGAGCCGTAGTCTTCGGTCGAATCCCAGTTCCAGGTAAGTTCGATTTCGGCTTCCGGACTGTCGGCCGCGGCGAGAAACACCAGCGTGTACCTGCCTTCCGGCACCTCCCCGCGGCGCACTTCCTTCAGGCCAAGACCTTCGCAGTAGAAACGCAGCGACGCATCGAGGTCGCGTACCCGAACCATGCTGTGCAGATATTTCATTGCAGGGATTCCTAATCGCGCTGGAAGCGCGGCAGATAGTGCATCAACTGATCGAGACGCGACAGCGGATCGGTCATCTCGAGCAAACGCTGACGCTCGGGCTTTTCCAGAGGCAGCATTTCAGCCAGACGAAAACCGACCCAGGCGGCATCATCGTAGCGCGCTCGCTCGACATTCGCGTAGCGTCCGCCCGGTCGATCCAGCAGACGTTCGAGTATCGCGGCCAGCAAGGCATATTCCACCGGTACGCCGACCGTCGGCTCGACCGGCCACACACGAACCTCGCCATGCACGAGACCGTTGTCGCGCACGCGCGTGCTCGCAACGTGAAAACGGTCGCCGCCTTCGACTCTGATGCCGAGCAGACCGTCGGGCAGATTGTAGAAGTCGCAGATGTGGGCAAGCGTACCGACCGCCGCGGGCAGTGCCGGCGCACCGACCTCATGGCCTTCGAGAATCAGGCAGACTCCGAACGCCTCATCGCTGCGCGCACAGGTGCTGATCAGATCGAGATAGCGACGTTCGAAAATCCGCAAGTCCAGCGTGCCGCCCGGAAACAGGACCGACGTCAGCGGGAACAGCGGGATATCGGTCATCGCCACGGAACGAGTGTAACGCGCTGTCGGGCCACGAACGGCATGCATCACGAACGCGCATCGAGCATCGCGACAAGGCGACGCGGCGCATCCCCGAAACTGCCATTCGACATGAACACCACGTAATCGCCGGCTCGCGCCTGCGTGCACAGGTCCGTTACCAGCAGATCGACCGACGATGCGATGCGCGCACCGGCGCCCGCTGCGGCAACCACCTGGGTCGCGTCCCACGACAGATCGGGCCGTTGCAGAAGCACCACCGCGTCGGCATTTGCCAGGCTCGGTCCAAGTTGGTCGGCGTGCGCGCCCAGGCGCATCGAGGCCGAACGCGGCTCGAGACCGACCAGAATGCGCGCATCGCCGACGCGGGCGCGCAAACCGGCAAGCGTCGTCGCGATGGCACTCGGATGATGCGCGAAATCGTCGTACACCTTGATGCCGGCGACATCGCCGATGAGTTCGAGCCGTCGCGCGACGCCGCGAAAATGGGCCAACGCCGGCAATGCGCGCGCGACATCGGCCCCCATCGCATGCGCTGCGGCGAGCGCGGCCAGCGCATTCATCACGTTGTGCCGACCGAGTAGTTGCCAGTGCACATCGCCGATTTCGCGACCGCTATGGCTGACCGCGAACGCGCTGCCATCGGTCTCGATCAGGCGCGCGCGCCAGTCACCCGCATCGATGCCGAAACTGTCGATCGGCGACCAGCATCCGATCGCCAATAGCGCCGCAATATTGGAATCTTCGGCGTTGACGATCAACCGCCCATTGCGCGGCACCGTGCGCACGAGCGCATGAAACTGACGCTGGATCGAGGCAAGGTCCGGAAAAATATCGGCGTGGTCGTATTCGAGATTGGCAAGAATCGCGATTGAGGCATGGTAATGGACGAACTTGGAGCGCTTGTCGAAGAATGCGGTGTCGTATTCGTCGGCTTCGACAACAAAAAGGGGATCAGCGTCACTTTGCCCGTGCTGAACCCCGGAGGGGGGGATGGTCGGAAAGTGACTCTGCCCCCCTTTTTGTTTGCCACCCATTCGCGCCGACACATCGAAGTTCGCGGGCACGCCGCCGATCAGAAAACCGGGATCCAGACCTTGCGCGTCGAGAACAAACGCCAGCATCGAGGTGGTGGTGGTCTTGCCGTGGGTACCGGCGACAGCCAGCACCGTGCGCCCTGCCAGCAGCGTGTCGCCGAGCCATTGCGGGCCGGAAATGTAAGGCAAACGAGCATCGAGCACGTGCTCAACCGCCGCATTGCCGCGCGACAGGGCGTTGCCGATGATGACGAGATCCGGCGCGGGATCGAGGTATTCGGCGCGATACCCCGAATACAGGCGAATGCCCAGACGCTCGAGTTGATCGCTCATGGGCGGATACACGTTGGCATCCGAACCGGACACCTCGTGCCCGAGTTCGCGGGCGAGCGCGGCAAGCCCACCCATGAAGGTGCCGCAGATACCGAGGATGTGCAGGCGCATGGATCAGCCGCCCCCGTGGAACACCGCGCGGCCAAGCGCCCAATCGGCCACTGCCCATGCGACCGCCAGCAGGAAACCAAGCGCAAATGGCGCATTCAGCGCATGCCGCAGAATGTGCGCGTCCACCGACAGCTTCCAGACGATCACGGCCAGCGCGGTCCAGGCCAGCAGTACCTGCACCGGCGTCAGTTGTTCCGGCGTCTCGGGCGGTGCCCCGGTCAAGGCGGCGATCGGCAGCATCAGCAACGAGAATACCATTGCGCACGCGATCAAGGCACTGGCCGCCTGCACGAAGCGAGCGCCGAGGCCGCGCGCTGTCAGGGCCGTCCAGCACAAGCCCAGAATCAGCGCAGTCGACATCAGCGATCGCGGCAGAATGGAGCCTTCGACACCAAGCGCGGCGCCAAGCGCCATATCCAGCAGCACACTCGCGAGAATCAAACCCATCAGGAGTTGTGGCGCGTACGGCATGTCCTCGGGTCCGCGACGCAATTGACACAAGTCACGAACGAGGCGCAGAAATGCTAACAGGGAATGGCGCGGTCGATTCACGGGATCGGGCATGACTGCAGAAAGGGACGCAGGAATAAGCGGAATCACCCCAATTATCGCGGCGTGTGCAAAAAATGTGATGACCGCGCGATTCGATTCCCTCCGCCCCTCGCTCCTTCAAGCGCGCAGACGGTTCACCCCGGCCGGATCGGTGGCCAGCGCCGCCATGATGCGCCGAAACACGCTATCGACATCGCCCAGCCCGTCGACGATCACGAGCTTGCCGAGCCGCGCAAAATGCTTCGCCACCGGCGCGGTCTGCTCGGCATACACGCGCAAACGTTCGCGCACGGTTTCCGGGGTGTCGTCGGTGCGACCCTCGGCGGCGGCCCGGCCCGCCAGCCGTTCGACGATCGACTCGCTCGGCACCTTGATCTTGACCGCGACATCCAGCGGCTGGTGGATACGCGCGAGCAATGTTTCAAGCGCCTCGCACTGAGCCAGGTTGCGCGGATAGCCATCCAGAATGAATCCGCCG
>JBAVZT010000049.1:0-7578 GCA_049588955.1 Rhodanobacteraceae bacterium
TCTACGCACATGCGCCCGAATACGGTTTTGGCCGCTGCGATATCGCGATGCGGGGCGAAGCGGGTGCGGAATCGATCGATGGCCGAGAGCGCCACTCGCTTGTGCATGCGCGCTCACCGTCGAGGGCTGCTTCGTTCACAGGAAAGTCGTGTACGCTTCCAGTGGCAGACGGCGGATATCCGGTACGCGACAGCCTTCGGCGGGATGGCCGGCGACCAGCAACAGGAACGGCATCTCGTTGCGCGGGCGCTTGAGTATCTTGTTGAGGAAACCCATCGGACTCGGCGTATGCGTCAGCGTGGCGAGCCCGGCCCGGTGCAGCGCCGCAAGCAACATCCCGCTTGCGAGGCCGACCGACTCGTGCGGGTAGTAGCGTTTCTGCTTGCTGCCGTTGTCGTCGAGCGCGAAACGCTGATAAAACACCGCGATCAACCACGGTGCCGTTTCGAGAAAGGGTTTATCCGCGTCGGTTCCGAGCGGTGCAAGCGCGTCCAGCCATTCGGGCGGCGCGCGGTGTTGATAGAACTCGCGTTCCTCGCTCTCGGCCGCCTGCCGGATGCGGTGCTTGATGTCCGGATCGCTCACGGCGACGAACCGCCACGGTTGCTGGTTGGCGCCGCTCGGTGCGCTGCCGGCGGCGCGCAGACACTGTTCGATCAGTTCGCGCGGCACCGGTGTCGAGGCGAACTCGCGTACGGTGCGGCGTTGCGCCAGCTCGTCGGCAAACGCCGTCGCCCGCGCGATGCGTTCGTCGTCGGTCAGCACTTCGCGCGGTGCCAGAGGAACGGTGGGCGGAGCCGGCATGATCTGTCCGTTCATTGATTCAAAGACAGGCCATCCTAGCGACATTCGCGAACAGATTCCGCGCGTTGTGCGGCGACCTACTCCTGATGCGGCAGCCGCGCGCGCAGCGCGCGCTCGATGTTGTCGCTGATGCGTCGACGCCAGACCGGATCCGGCACGACTGGTTCCGCCCTCACCGTGCTGCGTTTCGCCATCGCGAGCGCCGCCGCTCCGGTCACCGAAACCGCCGGCGCCGCGAACACGTCGGTACGATTGGCGGTGTTGCCGTTGTTGGCCTGCACAAACGTCGGAATGAACAGCGTGCCGGAGCTCGACAAGGCCTGATAATCGCCGAGGAAAAAACCGCCGCCGGGAGGCGCCGCGATCGGGGCGATTGCAAGATCGAACGGTCCGGCGACCTGGCGGTCCGACCATGCCATTGCGTCCGTCGAGACGGCCAGCCAGTGATCGGTGTACAGCGTCGCCGTATCACTGGTGTTGTCACGAAAATCGTAATAGGTAACGCCGATCACACCGTCGCCGCGCACATCTGCAACCGGTGTGAACGCTGCCACCGACGGGGCGCCGTTGACAAGGATTGGCGCGGACCAGGTCATGCCGCCGTCTTGCGATGCGGAAATGGCGATGGCGTCACGCGCGCCGTTGCTGAAGCGCGAATCCTGCCAGACGACGTACAGCGTGCCGTCCGGAGCAACCGCGATATCCGCTATGAGCGTGCTGTCGCGCACCGGATTGCCGGTATCCGGATCGATCGTGCCGACTGCAAGGTCGTCGGCGACGCTGACCGGGTCGGACCAGGTATCGCCATTATCGCTTGATCGGATCACGCGAATGGTCGACGTGAAACCGCCACCGGAAGTACCCGTGAGTTCGATGAACATGTCGGCGAGCATGCCGTTCGGAAGCACCACGATGACGTTGCTGATGGTCTGGTTGTTCACGCCCGGATCGTAGATCGCGCGCGGAGTTTCCCAGGTGGCGCCATCGTCGGTGCTGCGCGTGAATTCGCTCGGCCCGGTGTTGTTGCTGCTCAACCGGTCCCATACGGCATAGACGTAGTGTGAAGTGACCGGATCTGCCGTAATCGTGCCCTTGTCATTGAAAAAGCTCGCGTCGTCCTGGATCAGCGTCTGCGTGGGGCCCCAGGTTGCACCGCCATCGGTCGAGCGTGCGGCCACGACCGCGCTGACCGAACCGGGTTGCAATACCGTACCACTGAAGGCGAGGGCAACCTGGTTGAGCGTACCGTCGCTGGAAACGGTGATCCACGGATCGCTCGCACGCGGATAGTTGCCGCCGTTCGCACCGGTGCCGCCGCCGCAGCGGGTAAATGCCATCGCCTGACGCGTCCAGGTTTGACCGCCATCGGTCGAGCGGCCGGCCACGACGCCGCGCGCCCCGCCGGTTGACCAGCGATCTTGTTGCCAAACGGCGTTCAGCACCGACCCGTCGTTCGGATCGATCGCCAGCGAAGGTTCGACTTCGGCGTTGACATAGAGGGTGCCGACCGGCGCAACCCCATCGCAATTGTTCGCGAATGGTGAGGGCGTCGACGCAAGGTATTGCGGATCCAGCGCCGGGGTGGGCGGAGGCGGTGGCGGTGGCGGCGGGGTGGAAGGCGGCGGCGGTGGAGCGCTGCTCGAACTGTTGGATGAACCGCCGCAGGCGGCAAGCACACAAATGAGACTGCCCAAAGCCAACCGTGTCAGTGCGACGGGTGATTTCATGTTCGGCACTCCCCGGAAAGCGGCGTTGGCGTCGATTCTACAACGTGGACGAAGTGTTTCGTAGCAGTCGCGGTCACACGGTGGACGCCTGGTCAGGAACCACTCCGTTCGCCGGGTTTGGCGGTCGAGTCCAGTCCGGGTCCGTTTCGCACCACGTCGTCCGTTGATGTCATGCACCAGCGGTCGCGGCCACCGCGCTTGGCAGCGTAGAGCATGGCGTCGGCCCGTTGCAGCAAGGCGGCCGAGGACTCGGACACGTCGTCATGAAACGCAATGCCGACACTCGCACTGATCCGCAAGGTCTGCGGATTGTCATGATCGGACAACGAAAACGGCTCGCGCATTGCCCTGACGATGCGATCGGTGGTGGCCGTGACCACCTCGCGCTGCGAAACGCCTTCCATGATTACCGTGAATTCATCGCCGCCCAGGCGCGAAATCGAGTCGGAAACGCGCAGACACTGCTCCAGACGTCGCGCGAACGCCGTCAGCAACAAGTCACCGACGGCGTGACCGTGGCGATCGTTGATCTGCTTGAAGCCGTCCACATCCAGATACATGAGTGCGAGCACCGAATTCTGCGCGGCACTGCGATCGACCGCGTACCTCAGACGTTCGAAAAACCCCTTGCGATTCATCAGCCCGGTCAGCTCATCGCGGTAAACCAGCGCCGTCAGCCGCTGCTCTTCACGTTTGCTCGCCGTCACGTCCTGGATCATGACGTGAATCCCGACCACGTGCCGCTGGTCCTCCGAAAACTCCGGCAGGCAGGTGAACTCGTCGCATCGATACTCCGTCCCGCTGCCGGATTCGTTCTGGAAACTCACCTGTTCACCGGCGAGCGCACGGCGCAGGTACGGTTCGCGCTGGGCATAGGCGTCCACGCCGAGAACGTCGGCGACACGGCAGCCGACGATCTTTTCACGACTGCGCTGCATGGTCATTTCGTAGGCACTGTTGACGAACTCGAAGCGCAATTCCCTGTCGATGTAAGCCACCCGCAACGGCAACGCATCGGTGATGGTAATCATGCGTCGCTCGTTGCGTCGCAACGCGCGTTGCGCCGCGCGCTGCTCGGTTATGTCCTGGGCATAGCCAACCACGATCGTGCTGCCATCGTCTTCGGTATGCAGGCGATTGTGGTATTGCCAGGCACGTTGACTGCCGTCGCGATGCAGCAGCATCATCAATCCACGATCACCACCGGAACTGCGAATCGCTTCGAGATACTCGGCGCAACGTGCTTGCAGCCCGGCAGGCATGAACTCGACCAGAAAGTGTCCGAGCAGATCCGCGACGCGATAGCCCAGCGACTCGGCGGCGGCCGAATTGATCGACAGGATCTGACCGTCCATGTCATGCGTGCAGATGTAGCCAAGACTCTGCTCGAAAAGATCACGATAGCGACGTTCGCTGGCTTCCATCGCGTGAATCGCGCGACGCTCGAGCGTGACGTCGCGCATTTGCGACAGGCGGGCGGGAATCCCGTGAAAAACCAGTTCGCTGCAGTGGATGTCGACGAACACCGTCGATCCGTCGCGAGGGCAGTGGCGCCAGATACCCAGATGGGCGCAAACGGGTGCGGCCGCCGACATCAGTTCCCGCAGTCTGTGTGCATCCTCCGGATGACGAATGTCGTCGAGCGACATCGTCGGCCATTCATCATCGCTGTAGCCATACAAGCCCGAAGCAGCCTGGTTGGCGGCCAGCAGCCGTTGGCTGTCGCGCGCGTGGATCAGCACCGGATAGGGATTTTGGTCGAACAGCACACGCAGTGCGTCGCCATTTGCCCGCGTCGTATCGCGCGCCAGGCGACGTGCCATGGCATGGCTGAGCGACCGCGCGAGCTGCGCGGCATCCATTGAATCCATCGCGAGCCAATCGTCCGCACCGGCCTCGATCATCCCGATGCCATCGGTTTTCGCCGCGCTGCCTACGGCAACGACGGGTACGTCTGCGGGATGATCGTGCAGCCGTCGGATCAGTTCTTCCGCGGTACGGTCCGGCGTGCAGAGTATCAGCAGCACCAGGGCCACCGGATGGCGATCGAGATGATCCAGCGCGGCTTCGAGCGACTGATGCAGGGCAACCTGCGCCTGCGCCAGCGGCTCCTGCGCCCGCAGCGTTTTTGCGAGAGCGGTTTCGTCCGCCGATCTCGCAACGAGCAGAACGTTCGACGGGGCTGACGTTATCGTGACATCCGTCCTCGACGCCGGTTCTATGCCGGCGTCGGCATCTGGCCAATCGACGAAGTCTAGCAGGCTACCGAAGAATCGGCGGAGCGTTCAATGAATGAGATGGAACGCCCAGAACAGACCGAAGGCGGTCCACGCCATTTTCCTGAAACCCCGGGCACACAGCCAGGCGATGCCGAGGGCCAGCAGGATCGGCAGATATTTTTCCAGCGGCTCGAGCCGTGCATCGGAAAGGGCCGGGATGCGCACGTTCATGAAGACCTCCTTGGCACCACCGATGGTGCGGACAATTCATCGCTGGTTGCCACGGGACGTTGCAGATGCCGACGTCAGCGATCGCACATGATGGCTGTCATGCCGTGCAACGGCTGCTCGGAAACGTCAACGCCCGCAACTCAGTCGTTGCCGGCTGTGCGCCCGTCATTCACGGCCCGCCATGCGCCGGACGAGAATCGATAGTCATCGGACGGCTCCGCAACAAATGTGCCGGTCTCCGCGTGCCAGCTCCAGCGCTGTATCGCGATGAGCGGCCGATCGACGCGGACGGTATTGAACGAGTTGGTTTCTCCGCGGCTGCGCGTCGATGTTGCAGTCCCAGCCTGGACGATGAGTGCGGCGTGCCCGGCGACTTTGTAGCGCACGGAGGTGTTGCCGGTGTGGCCGACATGCAGGTGTCCAGAGAGCAGCACATCGACGCGAGCGTGCGCGAAGGCGTCCATCGCGAGCGCTGCGCGGCCGACCAGATCCGATTCGGCATGGCCTTGCGGCAAATCCAGCGGGTGATGGGTAACGATGATCCTGGTGATGTCTTTGTCGAGTGCCGCGAAGCGTGTCCGCATCCTTTCCAGCTGGCGGCGGTTGATACGCCCCCCCTTGAATGCCAGCGCGCGCGCGGTGTTGATGCCGAGTACGGCGATCTCGTCATCGCAAAAGAACGGCGCGAGATCGTCGCTGATGTAGCGTCGGTACCTGGTCAGCGGTAACACACTGCGTGCCAGCAGGTTGTGGAGAGGCACATCGTGATTGCCCGGTACCACGATCCGGGGCGCGCGCAGCGCATCGAGGAATGCGCGTGCCGCGTGAAACTGGCTTGTGCGGGCGCGCTGGGTCAGATCGCCCGACACGGCTATCAGATCCGGGCCGATTCGGTTCACCGTTTCGACCAGCGGCCCGAGCACCGCCGGATCGACACGGCCGAAATGAAGATCGGACAGGTGGGCAATGACTCGCATCAGGCGAGTCCCGTATGCGGATCCGCAGGCGGTACCATGACCTTGAGTGCGCGAGCCCGTGTGCGATAGCGCAGCGGCGCATCCATCCACATGATCTCGCCATCGATCGCTACCGGCAATCGACGATGGTGGGTCTCCACCACGAGGCTGGACGCCAGCAGCGCATCGAAATCAACCGACTCGCGCAACCGGCCACAGAGCGCCCGCGCAACCAGCATGGACAGTCCGACGCGCCCGCCGTGGTGAGGAAGGTAGACGCCGAGACGGCCCGCATCGAGGCAATCGCGCTGACCGAGCTTGAGCCCGCTCATGTGGTAGGCGTTGTTGCCGATGAACACGCCGGCGGTGCGCCGGTCGATTTCGCGTTCGTCGAGCGACAGATGCACGTGCAGCAGCGAATGGCGCCGCAGCAGCGCCAGCGCGGCCCATACGGCGGCGGCCCATTTGCTGCGACCGAGTTGTTCCTGTTGCCGTTCGCGGTGGCGAACCAGGCTTGGATAAAGTCCGAGGCTGGAATTGTTGAGGAACACGCGGCCATTGACTTCGCCGACATCGACTGGGGTTTCGCGGCCGTGCACGATCGCCTCGACTGCGCCATCGAGGTCGAGCGGCAACCGCAACGCCTTCGCGAAATGATTGAACGTACCGAGCGGCAGCACCCCCAAGGCGATGTCGCCATCGAGCAGCTCGGCCGCGATGGCATTGAGCGTGCCGTCGCCGCCTCCCGCAACGATCACGTCGGGATGCTCGCCGACGGTGGCGCGTAATTTCGCAACCATGTCCGACGCGTCGTCGGCGAGGACGACGCGCACGCCGTGCGAGCTCGCATCGAATGCTGCCTGGAGCCTGGGGACGAGCGTCTGCGTGTCGATTGCACCCGCGGCTGCGTTGACAATGGCGATGATGCGGCGGCTCATGCGGCTCCTGCGGACAATCGAAAAAGGCAAAGCGGTCGCCGTGCGTCTGTGCGTCTGCGGCGGTCGACGTTGGTTCGCCAGCTTAAGCTGGTATGGGCGAAGCGCGGCTGAAGCGTATGTTTCGCGGCCAGGCGGACCCGGTTTGCTTGCTGCATGCGACGAGTCCATGATCGGCGAGGGGATCGATACGGGGGAGATACCGATGAAGGCAATCGCGAAGGCTGCTGTCGCGACAGGCTTGTCGGTGGCGCTTGGCGCTTGTTCGACACTGTCACGGATCAGCTCGCCGACGCGCGGAACCGAGCTGCATCTCAAGGACAGGGTCGTCACTCTGCCGGCCGCCGTGAAGCTCAAGGGCACGAGTTTCGGCAACTACGAATTCAAGGCGGTCGATCCCGGACACGAGCCGTTCTACGGAATCCTTCCGCTCGCATTCAAGGGTGGGCATCTTGCCGTCGACATCATTTTTTTCGCACCGGCCACGCTCTTCAACCTGCGCGGTGCGTTTCCGTTCTACGACATCGATGTCGAAAACGGTTTGATACGCTACAAGGAATCGCGTGAGGACCCCTGGCGCGAGTATCGGCCGAAGACGATCGAGCACGATCGCGCGCGAGATTATTTCGAGCGCGGCGTCGAGAACGATGACGGCGGCGGATAGTTGCGGGCGCACTGCGGTCGCTCTCCGCGACGTGCAATGCAC
>JBAVZT010000050.1:0-2484 GCA_049588955.1 Rhodanobacteraceae bacterium
TGGCCGCTGCCGATGCCGGTCACTTGGCCGTGACCGAAGCGGCAACGACGGCAGCGGATCGCGTGCGGGCACGTCAGGCGTTGCGGGCGCGCGATCCGCTTGTCGCCTTGCGCCACGCGTTTCGGAGCATGTCGCCGCGCGTGGCGTGGAGCGTGTGGCGGTGTGCGCGGGCATCGCAAGGTTTCGCTGATAAGCTATTGACTCGACGATGACCGTCTCCATGTGTTCGGCTCCCGCCGTCACGCGTTTCATGCCCGGAACCAGTCCATGTCGTTTTCCGAAAGTGCGTTGCAAAAACTGCCTGATATCGTGGACGAAGTCCGCGCCGGACCTTCCGGCGCGCTCGACTGGGTCGGCATGGACGATATCGCGATGCCGATCCTGCTCGCGGGCACGGATGAGCACGGCGTCGCGATCAGCGCGCGCATTGGCGCCTGGGTCAATCTCAAGCAACCCGCGGCACGCGGCATTCACATGTCGCGGTTGTATCTGCATCTGGACCGTCTGTTGTCCGCCGAACCACTGACGCCGTGCGCGCTGCGCCGCGTGCTGCGGGATTTCCTCCAGTCCCATGCCGATCTGTCCGATCGCGCGTTGCTGCGCGCACGCTTCGATCTATTGCTGCGGCGGCCGGCCCTGGTCAGCGACAACAGCGGCTGGAAATCCTATCCGGTCACCATCACCGCCTCGCTGGAGCGCGGCGATTTCAGTCTGGAGCTGGGCTGCGAGGTGATGTACTCGAGTACCTGTCCGGCGTCGGCGGCCCTGGCGCGGCAACTGATCCAGCGGCGCTTCGATCAAGATTTCCCGCGTGATGGTGCGCTGGATCATGCGGCCGTGCGAAGCTGGCTCGGCACCGAGCAGGGTATCTGCGCGACTCCGCACAGCCAGCGCAGCATCGTCGAGTTGCGCGTGAAGCTGACTCCCGGATTCGATTTGCCCCTCGTCGATATCATCGACAGGGCCGAGGCTGCGTTGCAGACACCGGTGCAGACCGCAGTCAAGCGCGAGGACGAACAGGCCTTCGCCAAACTCAACGGCGCCAACCTAATGTTCTGCGAGGACGCCGCGCGGCGCATCCGCGATCTCCTCGACAATGACGAACGCGTGAGCGACTTCTGGCTGCGGGCGACGCATTACGAGAGCCTGCACGCGCATGACGCCGTCGCGGTCGCGACCAAGGGCGTGGCCGGCGGTTACACGGCGTAACGCGTCGCGCGCCGCTTTGCAGGTGAGCGAAACCGGCGGCGGCAGATCAGCGGGCCGGCTTCGGCAGCAGCGCCGGATCGAGCCGCACGCCGAACCAGTTGAACCCCCAATGGACGTGCGGTCCGGTCGCGCGGCCGGTCATGCCGGCGGCGCCGATGATCTGACCCTGATTGACGTGATCGCCGCGTTTGACGTCGAGTCGGCTCAGGTGCAGGAACGAACTGTCGAGGCCGAAGCCGTGATCGATCAGGACCGTGCCGCCGGTCAGGACCAGATCGGATTCGGCAAACGTGACGATGCCGGCTGCGGGAGCGTGCACCGGAGTACCGGTCGGCACCGCCATGTCAAGGCCCATGTGCGGTGATTTGGGTACACCGTTGTCGATGCGCTGGCTGCCATAAATACCGCTGATGCGCGCACCTTTGACAGGCCGTGCGAATCCGTCGAGGAAGTCTTCACGCGGATCGTCGCGAGTGCGCGCCTTCGCGACTGCCTGTTGCTCGCGCGCGATGCGTGCGGCAGTCGCAGGGTCGGGCGTCACGGTCTTCTGCGGCAGGCCGTTGACACGCTCGATGCGGTAGGTGCGTTGCGTCACCTCTCGCTGGATGGTTTCGCTGTGGCCGTCGGGATAACGGATATCGAGCTTGAACGACTCGGGCGCGTTGCGATCGAGACCAAACACGAAACGCCCGTCGCTGCCGATTCGCAGCTCGCGACCTTCGAACCGGACGCGGCTTCCGGGCGGCGCGCGCGCGATGACAAGTTGGCCCTGCCGGAGATGCTCGGGCAGGGTTAAACGATCTCCTGCGACTGCAGCGATCGAGACGACAAGGAAGCCAATCGTGGCACTCGCGGCCAGCAGATATCTCCTCATCGATCGAACTCGAGTCGCTGCCCGACGCGGCTGTCATCGAGCTGACCGTCGAACCACAGGCGCTCGCCATTGACAAAGGTCGCAGCGATGCTCGAGCGAAACGTGAAGCCTTCAAATGGCGACCAGCCGCACTTCGACAGGATTTCCTCGGCGCGCACGGTATGCGGACGCTTCGGATCGACCAGCACCAGGTCGGCGCAACAGCCTTCGCGCAAAAAGCCGCGATCCCGCACATCGAAGCGGATCGCCGGCGCATGACTGACCGCTTCGACCACGCGCTCCAGTGTGAGCTTGCCGTCGTGCACGCGTTCGAGGGCAAGCTGCAGCGCGTATTGAACCAGAGGCAGGCCCGACGGCGCCTGCATGTAGGGCCGCGATTTTTCACTGGTCAGATGCGGCGC
>JBAVZT010000051.1:0-3485 GCA_049588955.1 Rhodanobacteraceae bacterium
GACCATGACTGGTCGGGGGTAGCCGTTTAGTGGATGCAAACAAACGTGACGGCCTGGCCGGTCTGAAGGTCATGGTCATTGACGACTCCAGGACCATTCGCCGCACGGCCGAAACCCTGCTACGCAAGGAGGGCTGCGATGTCGTGACGGCAATCGACGGATTCGAGGCGCTGGCCAAGATTTCCGACCAGCAGCCGCACATCATCTTTGTCGACATCATGATGCCGCGGCTGGACGGTTATCAGACCTGCGCCCTGATCAAGAACAATCAGATGTTCAAGGCGACGCCGGTGATCATGCTGTCCTCGCGCGATGGGCTGTTCGACAAGGCGCGTGGCCGGATTGTCGGTTCCGAGCAGTACCTGACCAAACCGTTCACTCGCGAGGAGTTGCTCGGAGCGATCCGCCATCACGTGGACGCGAGGCGATGAGCAACGGCGCCGAGCAAAGACTGACGCCGTTCGATGTCCTGGCCGCGTACGAACGGCAAAGCCTGGCGCATGTCGCAGGCGTGCCGGAGCGAGTCGAGACGGGTGTGGTGTGGCGAGGCATCGGCTTTCGCATCGGTAATCGGCATCTGCTCAGCAGCATCGCGGAAGTCAACGAAATCCTGTCGCTGCCGGAGCTGACGCCGGTACCGGGTACGCGCCCCTGGCTGCTCGGCATCGGCAATGTGCGCGGCAATCTGCTGCCGGTTGTCGACTTGAGGGGTTTCATCGAGGGCGATCTGACCGGACTGACCGACAACAGTCGGATGCTGGTGGTGCGTGATCGCGCCGAGGGATGCGGCCTGTTGATAGACGAGGTGCTTGGGCAGCGCAGTTTTACCGAGGAGGAACGCGGCCGTGCGACAGGTGAGGACGATCCGCGTTACGCGCGCTTCATCGGTGAGAGATTGCAGCTGGGGGGCGTTGACTGGGGACTGTTCAGCATGGCGGCGCTGCTGCGCTCGACCGATTTTCAGCAGGCCGCGGCGTGAGGGAGGCAGTGACTGCGCACACTGCCGAACGGCGCGAATCCTGCATGGGACTTACTGGTTTGAGCACGTGGACGGCTCGCGCCTTCCGGTACCAACGCAATCGCGACTAGGGGTGAGGTAAGCATGAGCACGACTTCAGCGGCTATGAGAGGCACGGAACGCAGCGGCGGTACCAATACCGTACTGCTGATCCTGCTCGGCCTGTTGTTCGTCTTCGCGATCATCGATTTCGTCTGGCTGTATCAGAAAAATCAGCAGGATCGCAGCGCGGTTGCGTACACGACCCAAATTCAGGTGGTCTCGCAGGAACTCGCCAAATATGCGGCGGAAGCCGCCGCCGGCAATCTCGACGCGTTCAAGGAACTCGAGAGCGCGCGCAACAACGTCGATGCCTATATTCAGCGCCTCAACAAGGGCGACACCAAGACGTCGATGCCGAGCTACGTGACGGAAAAATCCGTCAAGACGGACCTCGATGCGTTGACTGCCGCATGGGCATCGGTGCAGGCCAACGCCAACAAGATTCTCGACAGCAAGGAACTGGTACTCGACTCGGCAAACATCGCCGCGGACTTTCAGACCAAGAGTTCAGTGCTCAATTCGCGCATGAGCGAAGTCGTCAATATCCTGACCGACAAGGGCGGCAGCGCGTCGCAGGTATATATCGCGGCGCGTCAGATGCTGCTCGCCGACCGCATGGTGCGGCGCATGCAGGAAGTTCTGCAGGGCAGTCAGGGATCCCAGGGAAATCAGGCATCGGCCGACGGCCTGGCACGCGACGCGCGACTCTACGGCGCGGTACTCGCAGGTCTGCAGAATGGAGCGCCGGAACTGACCATTCGCCCGGTGGAAAACAGCAACGGCAAACAGATTCTGGCCGATGTTGCCAAGCAATGGACCGCGCTGATCGAGCCGGTGCAGAAAATCATCAACGAGGCCGGGAGCCTGCAAGGCGTAAAGGATGCGGCCGACGCGATTTTCAACGACAGCCAGAGCGTGCTGCTGCGCGCCGGCAATGTTGCCCAGCAGATCGATTCGTTGCCGCGCAAGCGTCTGATGCCGAATCTGTATGTCGGTGCCGGCGCTGCGGTTCTGGCGTTGTTCCTGCTGTTGTTTCTCGGCGTCAACCTGTTGCGCGACCAGCAGCAGCGTTACCAGCGCAGTTCCGAACTGAACCAGCGCAACCAGGAAGCGATCCTGCGGCTGCTTGACGAAATGGGCTCCCTGGCCGAAGGCGATCTCACCGTCAAGGCCACCGTTACCGAAGACATCACCGGGGCAATAGCCGATTCGGTCAACTTCGCCGTGGAGGCGCTGCGCTCGCTGGTTACCACGATCAATGAAACCGCGGTGCAGGTTTCGGCTGCCGCCCAGGAAACCCAGGCGACAGCGATGCATCTGGCCGACGCGGCAAAGCACCAGGCGCAACAGATTACGTCGGCGTCGGCTGCGATCAACGACATTGCGTCATCAATCGACGAGGTCTCCAAGAACTCGTCGGACAGCGCCGAGGTAGCGCAACGTTCGGTGGCGATTGCCGCGAAGGGAGCGCAGATCGTGCGCCAGACCATCCAGGGCATGGATTCGATCCGCGACCAGATTCAGGAGACCGCGAAACGCATCAAGCGTCTCGGCGAATCCTCGCAGGAAATCGGAACCATAGTCGAGCTGATCAACGATATCGCCGAGCAGACGAATATCCTTGCGCTGAATGCTGCGATCCAGGCCGCGTCCGCAGGTGAGGCTGGCCGCGGCTTCGCGGTCGTTGCCGACGAAGTGCAGCGACTCGCCGAACGCGCATCGAACGCGACCAAGCGCATCGAGACACTGGTCCAGACCATTCAGTCCGACACCAACGAGGCGGTCAGCTCGATGGAGCAGACGACATCGGAGGTCGTCTCCGGTGCGCGCCTCGCAGAGGATGCCGGTCTTGCTCTCGGCGAGATCGAGGGCGTGTCCAACGATCTGGCCGAGCTGATCCAGAATATTTCCACGGCGGCACGGCAGCAGTCGACCGCCGCGACCAGCATTTCCTCGACCATGAGCGCGATTCAGGAGATCACCTCGCAGACGTCGGTCGGCGCCAGCCAGACTGCGGAGTCGATCGGCAACCTGGCTCAGCTTGCCGCCGATCTGCGTCGATCGGTTGCGGACTTCAAGCTGCCTGCATGATGCGATCCGGAGCGCCGATGGCCCGCGCCTGCACCAGGCAACAACGCCGCGAGATTCGCAGATTACGGTCCCGCAATCGTCGTCCGCGCGCAGGCCTGCTGTTGTCGAAGTCTGCGGGAGCGTGGCAATGAAGCTGCGCGACGACATCGACTACACCAGCCTTGGTTGGGTCAAGCATGAACTCGACGAGACGCTCAAGGAGTCGCGGCAGGCGCTCGAGGCCTACGTCGAGGGAGAAAAAGATGAAGGTCTGATGCGCGCCTGCTCGACGCGGTTGCACCAGGCGCAAGGCACCCTGCGCATGGTGGAGTTGTACGGCGCCGCGCTGGTGGTC
>JBAVZT010000052.1:0-7000 GCA_049588955.1 Rhodanobacteraceae bacterium
GGGTATCGCTGCGCTCAACCATCCTACAAAGCTCAGGCAATCGAAACCCGTGCGACAGAATCACATCGGGCGAGAGAAGCGAGGCAGATCTCGCAGGATGGGTGGAGCGCAGCGATACCCATCGCAACCGGGCCCGACCGCATGGTTTTCGCTGCGCTCCACCCATCCTGCAGAGCTCAGGCGAGCGGAACAAATGCGACGACGTTACATCAGGCAGGCGAAGCGAAACATGGCGACAGCATCGCGCACGCAAAAAGAGAATACGAATGGACCGATCAACGCCACCACCATGGCAGCAATGTCAGTGCCGCGCCGATCCCGACCAGCCACCACACATTCGGGACAAAGTATGGATACAGGATCAACGCGAGCCCGGCGGCAAGGGCCGGCCAGTGCATCTGTTTCTTGCCATACAGGAAATAGCCGACACCGATCGCACTGAACACCATTCCCCAGAACAGCACCGCTGGACTCATCATGATGTCTCGCTCCGCCCTCCTGCCGCTCGATTGTGTGCCCGTCATGCGGGAGTTTGAGCCGACGGCGCCGCCGCCACCTCGGCCGCTGCCCGCCGCCGCTCGAACTCGGCAATCACCTCGTCCGCCAACGCGCGATAGACCGGTTTCGGACAGGCCAGTGTCGAAATTGCGCGCGCCAGCAGGCACACCGCCATGATCGGAATCACCATGCTGTGGTTGGCCGTCAGCTCGAGTGAAATGACCGCAGCCGTGATTGGCGTTTGCGTCACGCCGGAAAGAAATGCGGCCATGCCGAGCAGGACCACCGCCGCCGCCGGCGCCGATGTGAGCAGCCCCGCCAGGGTATGACCCATGCCCGCACCGACTGCCAGTGCGGGCGAGAAGATTCCGCCCGGAATCCCGGCCCATTGCGAAAGGATGTTGGCGGCGAGCTTGGCCAGGCCAAAACTCGCGGCCGCGCCGCGCGTGCTGTGAATCAGACCTTGCGCCTCGGAATACCCGGTACCGTAAACCACGCTACCGGTGGCGACGCCGATCACGGCCAACGCCATCCCGCAGGCGAACGCGAATCGTATCGGCGCACGATTTCGCCACTCGGCCAGCCGCGCGAGCGGGCCGCGATTGGCGAACAGGATCAATCGTGAAAACAAGCCGCCACCGACACCGCCGCAGATACCGCACATCAACACCGCCAGCCAACTGCGACCGAGCGGCAACTCGGTATCGACGATGCCGAAATAGGAGTAATCGCCGAGCACGCCGAGCGATACCACGCCGGCAAAAAGCACCGCCGTGAGAATGATGCCGCTGAAACGATGCTCGAAGGTACCGGCCAGTTCCTCTATCGCGAACACCACGCCGGCCAGCGGTGTGTTGAATGCAGCGGCGATGCCGGCGCCGCCGCCGGCCAGCACGAAGCGCGAAATCTGCTGTGAATCGGAAAACCCGAAACGGCGGCCGAGCCAATACATCAGACCGGCGCCGACGTGGACCGTCGGTCCCTCGCGCCCGACCGACGCACCACCGACCAGCGCGAACAAGGTCAGCACCATCTTGCCCAGAGCGACCGGCAGCGAAAGCATGCGTTCGCGAAAGCCCGCATCTTCGATGCTGATCGTCGCGATGACCTGTGGAATACCGCTGCCGCGGGTCGGTCGCAGCACACCACGCGTCGCCCACGCCAGGATTCCGAAAACGGCCGGCGTCAACGCAAGCGGCAGGTATGGCGAGATCGCCAGCAGGCGAACGAACAGGCCGGAAGCGGCACCGGCGGCACGGGCAAAGAAGATCGCGGCGAGACCCGTCAGGATCCCGCCCGCCCATAATGCGACGCGGCGACGCCATTGCAGCGGCGCAAAAAATTCGTGACCCAGCAGCGCTTGCAGGCGGCTCTGTCGATCGATGGACGGTTCGTGGCTTATGGATACACCCTCACAGACGGGCGAAGATGCGCCCGAACGAAGCCGCCTGGCGTCCACGCCATTTTGCGACTACGCGAAATACTTCGATGGACACGGCACATTGATGCCGTGCCGGTTCCCCGGCAGGCCATGATACCCCTCGTGTCCGGCCGCGGACCGGCCAGCCGGCCGTGGTACCCGTGGCGACAGGCGTGGCATGTCTGACATCCGAACCGTGGTCGCAAGGCTATCCCGCAGCCATTGCGACCAGCCTTGCGACGGTGTTCATGTTGCGCGCGGTACCCGATTTGGCGGCCGGGATCTTCAGTCTCGATCCGGCCATGCCGTCGCCGTAGTGCACGTAGATTTCGCGTTTTCCGAGCGCGAGTCGCTCGTTGTCGCGCCCACTGATCTCATCCAATGCATCGGACGGCGGCGACGAGTCCAGGAAAATCGCCACGGTGCGGTTCGGCGCGGCTTTCGGAAACGGATTTGCGGCGAGTACCGCCGCCATCTCGCCGGCGGTGCGCACCGTTACACCGACCGGTTTCCCCGCGTAGCGCTTCAAGCTCGCCTCGAGGGCATTCTTGACCTGCCTCGCCGTGGATGCGCTGTCGAGAACGACGTTGCCGCTCGCAATCCAGGTGCGCACGTTTGCAAACCCCGCGTCCTCGCACATCGCGCGCAGCTTCGCCATCGGCAGCTTGCCGGTGCCACCGACGTTCACGGCGCGCAACAGCGCGATGTAGGTCTTCATCCCGGCAGCATAACGGGTGTCGGGATCTGGATTCCATGGTACCGGGGAGCCAACCCGGACCTTCGCGCAGGTCGATTCAAGCCTCCAATCGCGCGCGCATCGTCGCCTCCCGTTCGCGTCCCGACATGTCCGCGCCTCGTCGTTGTCGCGTTCGACTGCATGGACGGGTTCAGTCCATCAGATGCCGCAGCGCGGGCAGGTATTTCTCCGCTGATCCGGTATTCACCGCCACCACGCGTTCGCCGCGCCGCAGCAGGCCGCGATCGAGCAATTGCGGCAATGCAGCGAGGCAGGCCGCACCTTCGGGACCGATCCACCAGCGCGTCTCGCGCCACATTCGGGTGAATTCGGCGGCAATATCGGCTTCGGCGACAGCCACCGCTGCGCCGCCGCTGGCGCGCAGGATTTCGAGCACGCGCAAATGGCCGACGCCGCCCGGCACGTTGAGTCCGAATGCGAGTGTGGTGCCGGCGTCCGTCGCGGTGGTGTCCGCAGCGCCCGATTCGAATGCACGTACCAGTGGCATGGTTGCCTCGCTCTGCACCGAGATCATGCGTGGACGCTCCGAACCGATCATGCCGAGGGACTCCAGTTCGTTCCAGGCCTTCCACATGCCGAGCACCCCGGTACCGCCGCCGGTCGGATAAATGACCGCGTCGGGCACAGACCAGCGCTTTTTGCCCGACAACGGCTCGGCCAGTTCCAGGCCGAGCGACTTCTTGCCTTCGATGCGCCAGCCCGGTTCCTGAAACGTCGCCACCGAAAAATAGCCCTGCGGCAAATATCTCTCGTTGAGAAAACGGCCAGCCTCGCGAATCGTCGGACCGACAAGCGCGAGTGCGACACGATCAGGATGCCGATGCGCGGCTGCGGCGACGTTGCCGAGCACAGGCGCTGGGGT
Organism: Rhodanobacteraceae bacterium; assembly: GCA_049588955.1. Classification (GTDB taxonomy): domain Bacteria; phylum Pseudomonadota; class Gammaproteobacteria; order Xanthomonadales; family Rhodanobacteraceae; genus Dokdonella_A. Next base: position 3,538 of record JBAVZT010000052.1, read on the forward strand.
GTCATCCGGCATCACGACCGCCACCGACAGCCCCGCGGCGAGCGCGTAGTGGGTCAGCGAATCGCCTGCGTTGCCCTGCGTCGGTATCGCCAGTCGTGTGAGACCAAGCCGGCGAGCCTGCGCGACCACCATCGCCATGCCACGATCCTTGAAGCTCTGCGTCGGATTCGCGCCGTAGCCCGCATGCGCCTTGCCCTCGTCCTTGATCGCAAGTCCGATACCCGCGGCCCTGGCAACCGGATGATTCGGATAGTCCAACAATGGCGTTGCGCCTTCGCCGAGCGCAGTGATGTGGGCAGCGTCCTGCGGATCGCCAATGTCGAGCGCCATCAATGCGCCGAAGCGCCACAAGTCACGGCGCGCCGGCGCGTACCACTGTGCCGCGGGACGCTCCGCAGCGAGACGCTCGAGATCGAGCACCATCTCGAGCGGGCGGCCGTCGGCCGGATCGAGATTCATCACCTGGTCGGACGAATACTCGACACCGGAGGCGATGCCGCGCAAACAGCGCACATAGGACATCAGTCGAATTCCCGCAACAGGTGCCGCAACCACACCGGACGCAAAACCACTTCGATGATTGTGCAGCCAAGCGGCGATTCATTGCCATGTTCGACCGAATCGCGCGAAGACGAAAAAATGCCATCCGGTGAAATGCAACTTTCTGGTTGCCTTTTTACTGCGAGCAATGCCATGCTTATATGCAACCAGGAGGTTGTCTATGAATGATCGCATCGAAAAACGCATCGAACTTGAAGCCCCCGTGTCGCGTGTCTGGCGCGCCCTGACCGACTACCGCGAATTCGGCGAGTGGTTCCGGGTGAAACTGGAAGGCCCGTTCGAACCGGGGAAGGTTTCACGGGGCCATATCACGTACCCAGGCTACGAACACGTAATCTGGCAGGCCACGGTAAGGAAAATGGAGCCCGAGCACCTGTTTTCATTTTCCTGGCACCCCCATGCCGTCCATCCGGACGTCGATTACTCGTCCGAGCCGCCGACGCGGGTCGAATTCCGGCTGGCGCCGACTGCAAACGGCGGTACCTTGCTGCATCTGGTCGAGTCAGGGTTCGACAAGATTCCGGCCAACCGCCGAGCCGAGGCCTTCCGCATGAACGATGGCGGCTGGGGCCAGCAAATGGACAACATCAAGCGCCATGTCGACTAGCGCGCAACTCCGTCTGACCCGCCGGTCAGCCGCCGCCGCATCGGTGTTCGCTGCACTCGGGGACCCGACACGTCTGAACCTCGTCGCCAAGCTCAGCGACGGATCGCGACGTTCGATCTCGCAACTGGCCGATGGCGAGCAGCTTACGCGCCAGGCCGTGCGCAAACATCTGCAGGTACTGGAAACCGCCAGCGTCGTGAGCAGCCGCAAGACGGGCCGTGAAAGCCTGTTTGCGCTCAACCCGAAACCACTGGATGACGCCGGCACCTATATCGCGCTGGTGTCCGGCGAGTGGGATCGTTCGCTGGCGCGGCTGAAATCGTTTGTGAAGGGCTGAGGACAGCTACGCGAGCCCGATGGTGTGACAGGACTCATGCCGAGCCCGTGGCTAGGGTCCCTGGATATCGGCGAACATCGCGCTGTGGAACGAGGGTCCTTCGTTGCCGACCGGTCCCATGTCGCACTGGCTGCAGATGCGCATGTCCGCGCGATCATTCGTCATTTGCCGCTTGAACTCGGCACGCAGACGGCCGTTCACGATCTCGCTGTACTTGTGGCGCTTGAGGTTGCCGAAATCGCCGGCCTTGGGGTGGATGCAGCATGGCACCACGGTGCCGTCCGCATCGACATACAACAACCGGATCTCGCCATGCCACGGGTGCCCGGTATATTCATCCGGCTCGGCCAGAAAAACGCACGGGCCGGACGGCACCTTGAGCTCGCGATTGGTCATGTTGGTTTCCGACTCAGGCAGGGCCATCCAGCCGCGAAACTCCGGCGTCCAGCCACGCGGCTCGAGAACCTCGCGCCATCGCCGCATGTCGTCCCCATTGCGCACCACGGTCTTGGTGATCAGCTGCAGTGCCGGCGACCACCGATCACGCAGCGTACGCGCGCGTTCAAGGAATTCGATCAACTGGCTCCACTTCGAGGGTGGCCGCAGGCGTTCGTACTCGGCCGGCGTGCCGTCTCCGTCGCAGCTGACAACCAGACGATTGACCACCTCCTGCTTGATCGCCTCCTCGAAATCCACCCACTCGACGCGTTGCGCATTGGTCGAAATCTCCAGGATGGAAACCTTCCACGGCTGCTCCGCAATGACCGAAATGATCTGCGACAGTTCCTTGTGCAGCAACGGCTCGCCAAAATTGAACAGCCGCATCGTGTGTACACGCTCGACGTCGATATTGCCTAGACAGGTACGAAAATCCTCCACGCTGATGCGCCAGATCTTCGGCTTGAGCGTGGAATTGGGACAGCCGACGCAACGCAGCTGACAACCGTGCACGATATCGAAATGCAGGCTGTAGATATGTTTGGGCCGCACCGGCTCGATAGCGGATGGAACACTCGAAGGCATGACGGCAAATAGGTGGAGAAATGGGGCCACAAAAGCAGACGGCGGGCGGGACCCCGCAGGCCGGACCAGGAACCGGATCGATATCGACGCGGCGCCCGCAAATACGACCGCCGAGAACACCTGCGCGCTGCCGCAATGCACGAAGCTTAGTGGCTGACCCGGCTGCCGTCCAGCCGGCACGGATGCCTTGCAGGCGCACGCATCCGATGACCGCCGCGGGGTCGCTGCAAACCGACACGCCGGCCGCATCTTGACGCCATAAGACCGGTTGCTACACTAATAGTTCATCACTGAACTAATTGCACGGAGCGCCGGCCCGCGATGGGTGATCTGCGCCGACATATGCAGGGAATCGAGGCCGGGGTGGGCCACGTTGCGCGCCGAATGCCCGGCCTGCCGGTAAAAGATGTCATGCTGCTGCGCCTGCTGAAACTGGCCGCGGACGGACTTACCAGGCGGGTGATCGAGGTGGTAAGGCCGCAGGGGCTGAACGAGAGCGACTTCCGCGTCCTGATGCAGTTGTACAGCAGTCCCTCCGGACGCGCGTTCCCCGGCGAACTTTGCCTTTATGTGGTGCAAACGCGGACCAACATGACTCGAATCGCCGATGCACTGGTCCGCCGCGGCCTGGTTACCCGTACCCCGAACGAGCAGGATCGTCGCCGCATCGAACTGCGCATCACCACCGCCGGCAAGCGCTTTGTGGACAAGCTGCTGCCGCGACTCCTGCCTGATCTGCGCGCATCGTTTTCGGTGTTGAGCGCCGCCGACAAGCGCCTCATGCGAGCACTTCTGGAACGCCTCATCGATTCAATCGACACCGTTGCGGAGACACGCGGGTGATCGGTCGACACACGTCGCTCGCCCTGATCGGGTTGTTGCTGGGTGCCTGTGCCACTGCCCCGGACAAGTTGGCGCCGCCATCGCTCGAGCGA
>JBAVZT010000053.1:0-6313 GCA_049588955.1 Rhodanobacteraceae bacterium
TTCCGCACCGGCTCCTCGCCTTCGCGCATCAGCGCACGGATGGCGGTCGGCGCGGTGTAGAACAACGTGACGTGGTGCTCGTCGCAGATCTGCCAGAATCGCGAGGCATCCGGCCAGCTCGGCACGCCTTCGAACATCAGCGTGGTGGCGCCGTTGGCGAGCGGACCGTAAACCACGTAACTGTGGCCCGTGACCCAGCCGACATCGGCGGTGCACCAGTACACGTCGTCTTCGCGCAGGTCAAACACGCATTCGTGGGTGTAGCTCGCATAGACGAGATAGCCGCCGGTCGTATGCACGACGCCCTTGGGCTTGCCGGTGGAGCCGGAGGTATAGAGGACAAACAGCGGATCCTCGGCGTTCACCGACTCGATCGGGCAATCGTCGGGCTGGCCTTCCATCAGCGTGTGCCACCAGCGATCGCGCGGCGCCTGCATATCGATGGCGCCGGCCGTGTGGCGCACCACCAGAACGGTTTCCACGCTGTCGGTGCCATCGCGCTTGAGCGCCTCGTCGACGTTGGCCTTGAGCGGGATCTTCTTGCCTGCGCGCAGTCCCTCGTCGGCGGTGATCACGAGCTTGCAACGCGCATCGACGAGGCGGCCGGCCAGCGAATCGGGCGAAAACCCCCCGAACACGACCGAATGGATCGCACCGATGCGCGCGCACGCGAGCATCGCCACTGCGGCCTGCGGAATCATCGGCAGGTAAATACCGACGCGGTCGCCCTTGGATATGCCGAGATTGCGCAACAGGTTGGCGCAATGACAGACATCGCGATGCAACTCACGATAACTGATGCGACGCGACTTGCCCGGCGTATCGGCCTCAAAGACGATCGCGGTCTTGTCGCCGCGCTTTTGCAAATGTCGATCCAGACAATTGGCCGCTACGTTCAATTCGCCGTCGTAATACCAGCGGATATGCAGATCGCTCGCATCGTACGAGACGTCCTTGATCGCCGAATACGGCTTGATCCAGTCCAGCCGTCGGCCGATGCGGGCCCAGAACGCCTCGGGATCGTCGAGCGACTCGCGATAAAGCCGTCGGTAGGCGTCGCCGTCGATGCGCGCGTTGGCCGCAAAATCGTCGGTCGGGGGATAGATTCGGGACACGGCGCCTCCTGTTGAACGGACAGCAATCGGCGATCAACCGTTCGCGCCGAGCGCGGCGCGGCGATCCAGGCGCATCCGTTCGACTGGGCGCCCGGAGCCTGCCGCGAAATCGATCTCCGGCACCCGGAAAGTATTCGATCAATCGCGCGGGTTCAAGAACACCGGGTCTCCATTCATGTGTAGCCGGAGAAGCTGTTTCGCAGGATCACCGCAACCGGGCCGCCTGCCGACGTTGCCGTCATTTGACGTGCGTGTCCGACGGCCCGGCGCTTTCGGCCGTGGGCGCCGGACCGGCATCGGGCCCCCGACTGCGACGCATCGCGACGAGATCCTCCCCGCTCAGCATCACCGATTCCGGTCGGCTGTTCGCGGCGATGCGATCGGCCGCGAAGGCCAGCACGGCACCAATCAGACCTGCCATCCCCAACAACAGCCCCAGACCCAGCACCAACGGCGTCTTGGCGACAAATGCCGTTGCGAAACCCAATGCAGCCAAACCGCTCATGATCCAGCGCATCATTGCCGTTTCTCCACACGGTCAGCGGGCAGCGCCTCAAGGACAGCGATTACGCCGCCGGTCGAGTCGTATTGGCCTGATTCGTGCATCGTTGCGCCAATCCATCCTGCAACGGTGCATTTCCATGCGACACAACTGCTACCACTGCGCGACCTGTCTTACGCCGCACTTCAGCACAGCCAGCACGGCCTGTCCATATTGCAAAAGCGTATCGATCGTCCCCGTCCACGCATCGACAAAACATTCGGGCGACGACGCGATTTGTCCGAATGCGACAGCACGTGTCGATGCGTGCGGGCGGGAATTCGAGGACGAATCGGCTTTTCGGGTCGCCGCGTGAGTCCATCGTACCCGTTCGGCCCACGCCGAAAACCGCACGGATGCCGGGCGATCGATCGAAAAATTTGCGGCGCGAGCCGAAGCACGCCATGCCGTGCGAAGCGCCGTCGTGACGCGCTATCATGAATCCCCGCCCACGGGCGCGAAGTCGTTCTGATGGCTTGCGGCAGCGTGGGCCAAGCTCATCCCGGGGAGCCGGCTCATTGGGGAGGCAGCGCCATGCCAGCAAACACTTTCGGAGCAGTCGCGACCCAACCGGCAAAGGTGGTGCCGGTTCGCGCTCGCAAGGGTCTGCTTCCGCGCGAGTTGTCCGATGAAGAATGTGCGCTGTTCGCCGACGCCGGCCGGCGTCGCGAGGTGGAGCCTGACGAAGTCATCTTTCGCCGCGGCGAACTCGGTCACAGCATGTTCGTCATCGAATCCGGCCGAATTCAACTTGAGTTCGGTGACAGCATACCGGACAAACTGATCGGCCCGCGCGAGTTCTTCGGCGAACTCGCGCTGTTCGTCGGCGACCATCTGCGGGTCGCCAATGCGGTCGCGCGCGAACCGACCGTCGTCCATATCGTCGAACACCAGGGTTTCGAGGAACTGCTCGCGGCGCAGCCGCATCTGCTTGCGCAGTTCATGCGCCGCTCGTTCACCTATCTGGTCGCGAGCGAGCAGCAGCTGATCGCAAGGCTCAGGCGCCGCAACGAGGACTTGCTGGTGACGCTCGATTCGCTGCACCAGACGCAAACGCAATTGTCGACGGCCGAGCATCTGGTGCAAACCGACGAGTTGACCGGCCTGTGCAATCGGCGCGGCCTGTACGCCTTCATCGAGCGCCTGGACAGCCGGCGCCTGCCGGGCACCGCCCTCGGTCTGCTGCTGATTGACATCGACCGCTTCAAGTCGATCAACGATCGCTGCGGACACCTGCTGGGCGATCAGGTATTGCGCGCGATCGCCAAGGAAGTCGAAAACGCCGCTTCGCCGTGCGATCTGCCGGCGCGGCTCGGCGGCGACGAGTTTGCGCTGCTGGCCCAGGTGACCGGTGTCGAGGAGTTACGCGCACGCGGAGCGCAGATTGTCAGCAGTGTACGCGCGCTGCGTTTCCCGCAGTGCGACCACGGGCTTTCGGTGTCGGTCAGCGTCGGCACCAGCCTTTGCGCATCGGCAGCCGAGTGGGCGGTCTGGTACAGTGACGCCGATTGCGCGCTCTACGAGGCCAAGGGTGAGGGTGGCGACAGTCTGCGCGTACTCAGCTGACGCAGGATCGATGGTCCTTGCGCGATGCCGCAGCGTCCGCTGGTTTTGACATCCCTGAATGGCTGGATTCGTCGCATGGAACGGGCGATCGCATGAACCGGGCGGTGCCTGAAGCCGCCACACCGGAGGCCGGCGCCGAAACCACCGCCTGGCTGCGCACGCTTGTCCTGTGCGATCTGGCCGACTCGACTGCGCTGGTCGAACGGCTCGGCGATCACCACGCCGCCGGATTGTTCCGCAAGCACGATCGACTGACGCGCAGCCTGCTGCATCGGCACGGCGGCCGCGAAATCGACAAGACCGACGGTTTTCTGCTCCTGTTCGAGCGTCCGATCCAGGCGGTCGCGTTCGCGCTGGACTACCAGCGCGAACTGGGCAAGCTCAACGAAAACAACGAAACGGCGCTCAAGGCGCGCGTCGGCATCCACGTCGGCGATGTGGTGATGTGGGACAACGCCGCCGACGATATCGCGCTCGGCGCAAAACCGGTCGAGGTCGAGGGGCTGGTCAAGCCGGTCGCCTCGCGCCTCATGCAGCTCGCGCTTCCGGGCCAGATCCTGTTGTCGGGCGTCGCCTACGCGCTGGCCCATCGCGCGCAGGGCGAACTGGGTACGGGGCTCGTGTCCGCGCGCTGGCGCACCCACGGGCGCTACCAGTTCAAGGGTGTGCCGGACCCGATTGCGGTATTCGAAGTCGGCGAGGAAGGCATCGCGCCGCTCAAGGCGCCGCCCTGGTCGGGCAAGGCCCACCGCGAATTGCCGTTCTGGCGGCGGCCGCTGGCCATGACGATCGAGGCATTGGTTCTCTTGGCGTTGATTTCGCTGCCGATCTACTACCTGATGCAGCCAACGCCGGCGATCGCCTTCGCGAACCGCGACTGGGTCGTGGTTGGCGACCTCAGAAACGTGACCGGCCAGACCAGGTTCGATGACTCGCTCGAAACGGCGTTCCGCATCGCCCTCGGACAGTCGCGCTATGTCAACGTTCTGCCTGAACTCAAGGTGCGCGAAACCGTGCGCCTGATGGAACGCGATCCGGACAAGACCCGGGTCGATCGCATGGTCGGTTCGGAGGTGGCGATGCGCGACGGCGCGCGCGCGCTGATTCTGCCGACCGTTGCCGAAATCGGCGGGCGCGTGCGCATCACCGCCGAAGTCATCGATCCGCGCACGCAGACCACGGTCTATTCGGAATCGGCCGATGGCGTCGGTGAAAAATCGGTGCTGCCGTCGGTGGACCAGGTCAACCGGCAGCTGCGCGAGCGTCTCGGCGAGGCGCTTGCTACGGTCAGCGAGAACTCGCAGCCGCTGGAGAAGGTCGCGACGAAGGATCTCGATGCGCTGCGCGTTTATTCGCTGGGCAACGGCCAAACAGCTAGGGGCAGGTTCGCCGATGCGGTCGCGTTCTACGATCAGGCGTTGAAATTCGATCCCGATTTTGCCGCCGTGCACTTGCAACTCGGACGCATCCTGACCAACATGAACCGCAACGCGGGCGGACGCAAGGAACTTGAACTCGCGCTCGCCAAACCCGATCGCCTGACCGATCGCGACCGGCTCCTCGCTGAAGCGGCACTCGCTTCGATCGAGTCGCCGCGTGCCTCACTGGAGAAATGGAAAGTCCTTGCCGATGCCTACCCGGACTATACGGCCGGTACCGGGTCGTATGCATATGCAGCGTGGATCATCGGGAATCGATACGATAGTGAAGTCTTTGCCAACACGCGCGCATCGGCGTCCCGGCAGAATCCGAATCGCAGCGCCGCGGTTCATCTGCTCGGCATCCTCAATCTCGGCAGTGAGAACTACCAGAAGGCGATTGCGAACTTCAAGGATGCCGAAGCAGCGGGAGTCGTCTTCAAACCCTATCACGCGGCCACACTGGCAGCGCTGCGCAACTACGCCGCCGCCGAGAAGCTGCTTCCGCCCTTCCCTGCAAAATTCAACACAAACCTCGCAGTCGGCACCATCAACGAGTTGCTGCGCATCACGATTCCGCTCGCGCATGGCGACTGGCCGGCGGCGCAGGCCGCGCTGAAGCGCGCTCGCGGCATCGGCGGCGACAATGCAGCATTCGAAAACGCGCTGGCCGACATCGAACTCAGTGTATTCGCCCCCTACTCAGGCAATACGGCAAAACGCACGCTGGCGGTATTGACCAAAGCGCGCCACGCGTTCAAGCCGGATGATACGGTCGCTGGCCGGGCCGGCGGCGCGCGCATTCTCCTGCTTGGCTATCTCGCCGCACGCGCCGGTGCCGTCGCTCCGGCGCGGACCGCCGTCGACGACGTGCAAAGACGCATCCATGTGGCGGACTCGCCCTTGCTGTCGAACCTGGATGCGGTCGCGAAGGCACAACTCGCCCTTGCCAGGGGCGATTCGGCATACGCGCGCGCACTGCTGCAACCGCTTCTCGACGGCAGCGAGCTTTGCATCGTGCACGTCGCGCTGATGGATGCATACGCTCGCGAAGGCAGCGACCGGCAGGCGCTCGAACAAGCGCAATGGCTCGCCGCGCATCCCGGCCGCGCGTATGCCGAATACAACCTCGACAAGGCGCTGATGCCGTTCAACGTCGAACAGTCCAGGCTCGCTTCCTTGAGCGCGGCCGAACTCGCGTTGAAACTGGGAGACACGACTTCGGCGCGGCACTACTTCGAGCAATTCAAGCAGGACTGGCGCGACGACGACGGCCAACCCACGGTCATCGTCGCGCGCGTCAAAGCGCTTCAGGCGCGACTGGAACCGCCTGCATCGCCGAAAGTCAGCTTGAGTAATGGTGCGATCAAGCAAACATGATCTGACGTACCGAGTTCTGTGACGTCCTTCAACGCCTGCTGGAACTGTTCTTTCGGCGCCAGCTTCTCCGGTGCCAGCGCCGAGGCCGGCAGTTGCTCCTTACCTGCGTCGATCCCGATCTGCTTGAGTCCGGCCACCGGATCCTTCTCGAACACCGCGCGAAACGCATCATCGTGCGAGAGCTTCTTCAGCAACGCGATCGATTCTTCGCGCGTCATTTTTCCATTCTGCATGGCTCGGTCTCCCGTGTGAGTTTGTGATCGGTCCGCGCCGAAGCGTACGGCCGCGAACGC
>JBAVZT010000054.1:0-9008 GCA_049588955.1 Rhodanobacteraceae bacterium
TGAGCGCAGCGATACCCATCAAATGCTTGTCCACACGCAAAGCCATTTACCGGCCCGTGGCGTTACCGACAACCGGCGTCACGCGATGCGCACCAACGTATGCTCCGAGCGGGTTTCGCGCTCGTGCAAGCCGATGGGTATCGCTGCGCTCAACCCAGTCCTACGGTCCGGCATTCATTCCGGCTGTGATCAGGCCGCCGCGGTGCAACGAATGCCGCGTTGCTCGCAGACACCATCGAGCAACGCATTGAGCGCATCGCATGCGTCCGAAATCGCCGTGCGGATGTTCGGCGCGACCGCCGGATCCTTGCGCACGGCCTCGCTCAGGATCGTCTTTTCCGATTCCGCGTGCCAGGCGTCCATGGTTTGGTGAACCTCGAAGAAGCCGAGGGCCGCCCTGGTATCGAGCCCGTAGTTGGACTTGAGCCCCGCGATCTTGGTTTCCGCCACCGCCGGCTGCTGCGCCTCGTACGCATACAGCGCCGCGAGGCCGCTGCGCCAGTCACCGCGCGACAGGCGGTCAAACGCGGCGATGCATTGCCTGGTACCGGCGTTGAGCTCGGCGTTGTGGACGGACTCGCGCGAAGCACCGACGGCGTCGGCGAATGCGAGCCACAGTTCGGGATGATTCTGCGGTCCGGATTCCTCGTGTGCGAGGTTCTCGACCAAGGTCTGCCGCACATCGAGTTCGGGACAATTCGAATGCACCGCGCTGATGTAACGCGGGAAACGCGCTTCCTGCCAATAGTATTGTTGCGCGTAGTGCGCGAGATCCTCGCGCGTCAAGGTGCCCGCGCTCCAGGCAAGGTAGAACGGATGCTTCAAGAGCGACTTTTCCTCCAGCAGGTTCTCGATTTCACGCCAGAACGATTCGATCACGGATGCGCTCCTGTTGCGGTGGTTGATGGATGCCGACAATCCCTGCTTGGGACCGGTCCGGCGATTTGCAGCCGATCCGAGAAGCTTACACGTTTACCGTTCGAATGCACGAGAAATCCCGTTGCGTGCCAAGCGTAGCTTGCGCCAGCAAGCTGAGGTTTGCGGGGTACGATCGCGATTCGATTGAAGTGTGTCGGACGCGTATCATCGTGCTCTCGATCGTCGCCGGCGTGACACTGGTTCGACGTGGCACGATCCGCGTGCACCAGTGAAGCGCGATCACGCACCTCGCGTCGCACCCGACGATACAAGGAGACGACGATGATTCTCGGTTTGCGTACGGTGATCTATCCGGCCCCGGATCTCGCGGCGGCGAAGGCGTGGTACGCCGAGGTACTCGGGATTGCGCCGTACTTCAACGAACCGTTCTATGTCGGCTTTTCAGTCGGCGGTTTCGAGCTCGGCCTGGTGCCGGATGCGAAGCCGGGCATGGACGGCGCCCGCGCGCTGTGGGGCGTCGAGGATGTGGCGAGCGCTCTTGCGCGCCTGCTCGAACTCGGGGCGAAGCCGCTCGAAGCGGTCACCGATGTCGGTGGCGGCATCCGTGTCGCCGCGGTCGAGGATCCGTTCGGCAACCGCTTCGGTATCATCGAAAATCCGCACTTCGATCCCGCCAAGGTTCGGTGAGCGGTGCTTCCGATCAGCGACATTTGGGATGAGCGACATCAACGAAACGACGCTTGAAGGCGGCTGCACCTGCCGCGCCGTGCGTTTTCGCATGACGAGTGCGCCGATGTTCGTGCACTGCTGCCATTGCACCTGGTGCCAGCGCGAAACCGGGACGGCATTTGCGCTCAATGCGCTGATCGAATCGGACCGGGTGGTGTTGATCGCGGGGCAACCCGAGGTCGTGATGACGCCGTCGAACAGCGGCAAGGGCCAGAAGATCAGCCGCTGTCCGGAGTGCCGTATCGCCGTGTGGAGCACCTACGCCGGTGCCGGCGATGCATTTCGTTTTGTGCGCGTCGGCACGCTAGACGAGCCGGACCGCTGTCCGCCCGACATCCACATCTTCACCGAATCGAAACAGCGCTGGGTCGTGATTCCGCCGCAGATGCCTTCGGTGCCGGTCTATTACAATCGCGACGATTACTGGCCCGCGAGCAGCCTCGAACGGCGGCGCGCACGGCTCGCAGCGGGCACGCGTTAGGATTCTGTCGGGTCGCGGATCACCAGCAACCGGATTTCGGTCATGTCCTCGATCGCGTAGCGGATGCCTTCGCGGCCGAGTCCGGAATCCTTGACGCCGCCGTACGGCATGTTGTCGACGCGGAAACTCGACACGTCACCGACCACGACGCCGCCGACTTCGAGGCGATCCCACGCGCGCATGACCTTGTTGATGTCGTTCGTGAACAGTCCGGCCTGCAAGCCGAACGTGCTGTCGTTGACCGCTGCCAGTGCATCGTCGAAATCCGAATACGGCTGCAGCAGCGCGACCGGACCGAAGGCTTCCTCGCAACTGACCTTCTGCTTCGGATCGACGCCTTCAAGCACAGTCGCCTCGAGCATCGCGCCGTCGCGCTTGCCGCCGCACAGCAGCCTGGCGCCTGACTTGACGGCTTCCTGGATCCAGCCATCCAGGCGTTTGGCTTCCTTCACGTCGATCATCGGCCCGACAAAGGTCTTCTCGTCCTTTGGATCGCCGGCGATGAGTTGCTTCGTCGCCGCGACGAAACCATCGCGCAGCTCGTCGTAGAGATCTTCGTGCACGAGAATGCGCTGCACGCCGATGCAGCTTTGGCCGGACTGGTAGAACGCGCCGAATATCAGGCGCTCGATCACATAGTCGAGTCGCTCGCGCTGATCGGCGTCGACGATGCAGGCGGCATTGCCGCCGAGTTCAAGGATGACCTTCTTCTTGCCCGCCTTGGCTTTCAATTCCCAGCCGACGGCGGGTGAGCCGGTGAACGAGAGCAGCTTCAACCGCTCATCGGTGGTGAACAGATCCGCGCCGTCGCGATGCGCCGGCAGAATCGAGAAAGCGCCTTTCGGCAGGTCGGTCTCGGCCAGCACTTCGCCGATGATCAGCGCACCGATCGGCGTGCGGCTCGCCGGTTTCAACACGAAAGGACAACCGGCCGCAAGCGCCGGCGCAACCTTGTGCGCAGCAAGGTTCAATGGAAAATTGAACGGCGAGATGAACGAACACGGCCCGATCGGCACGCGCCTGGAAAATCCGCGATAACCTTTCGCGCGCGCGGAAATCTCGAGGTTGATGACGTCGCCGTCGATGCGCACCGCTTCCTCGGCCGCGATCTTGAACGTGTCGATCAGACGCGTGACTTCGCCCCTGGCGTCCTTGATCGGTTTGCCGGCCTCGATGCACAACGCCATCGCCATCTCGTCGAAGCGCTCGCGAAAGCGCTCGACGCAATGCTCGAGTACCGCCTGCCGCTGATACGGCGCGAACGCGCGTAGCGGCGCTTCGGCTTTCACCGCCGCGGCAATCGCCTTGTCGATCGCCTTCGCATCGGCCAACGCGACGCGTGTGGCGACCTCGCCCGAATACTTGTCGGTGACCTCGAGATCGGTGTTCGGCTGTTCGGCCTTGTTCGCGAGATAGTACGGATACGTTTTGTTGAGCATGTTGTTTCCTCGTGAACGGGCCGGTGCCGGCGTGATCAAAGCTTCGCGCTCAGCTCGCGGATTTCCCGGTTGAGCACCCGGTCATTGTCCGAATAGTCGACCGGTGTATCGATCAGATGCACGCCGGGCGTCGCGAGGCACCTTTCCAGCAGCGGCAGGAAATCGGCGGCCGATTCGGGGCGGTGTCCATGCGCGCCGTAGCTTTCCGCATAGGCGACGTAATCCGGATTGCCCATGTCCATGCCGAAATTCGGAAAGTTCATGTGCGCCTGTTTCCACTTGATCATGCCGTAGGCGTTGTCGCGCAGCAGCAGCACGGTGAGATCGAGCTTGAGCCGCACCGCGGTCTCCAGTTCCTGCGAATTCATCATGAAGCCGCCGTCGCCGGCAATCGCGAGTACCTTGCGGTCCGGATGCACGATCTTCGCACCGATCGCCGAGGGCAACCCCGCGCCCATCGTTGCGAGCGCATTGTCGAGCAGAAACGTGTTGGGTTGGCGGCAACGGTAGTAGCGCGCAAACCAGATCTTGTACATGCCGTTGTCGAGACAGGCGATGCCATTGTCGGGCATCGCGCGTCGCACGTCGGCGACCAGTCGCACCGGATACATCGGGAATCGATCGTCGTCGGCACCGGTACCCAGGTGCGCATCGAGGCGCTCGCGTACCTTGTTGAAATAACCGAAATCCCAGTGCTGCTGGGTTTCGATCCCTTGCTTGAAGCGCCAGATCGAATTGGCGATGTCGCCGACCACCTCGATCTGGGGGAAGTAGACCGAATCGACTTCGGCAGGAACGAAATTCACGTGGATGACGATGCGCCGGCCCTCGCGCATGAAGAACGGCGGCTTTTCGATGACGTCGTGGCCGGCGTTGATGATCAGATCGGCGTGATCGATCGCCCGGTGCACGAAATCGCCATCGGACAAGGTCGCGTTGCCGAGCCACAGCGGGTGGGTCTCATCGAGCACGCCCTTGCCCATTTGCGTGGTGAAGAACGGGATACCGGTATGGTCGACAAACTCACGCAACATCTTGCTGCACAGTTTGCGATTGGCGCCCGCGCCGACCATCAGCAGCGGGCGCTTGGCCGCGAGAATCGCCTCGATCGCATGATGCACGGCCTTGTAGTCGGCGACCGGTCGCCGGCTGTAGCTCTTGGGGATCAGCTTAGAATCGGAATCGTCTCGAGCGATGTCTTCAGGGAGTTCAAGGTGCGTGGCACCCGGGCGCTCCTCTTCGGCGCGGCGAAAGGCCTCGCGCACGCGCGCCGGAATATTGTCGGCCGAGGCCAGCTGCTGGGTGTACTTGGTCAGCGGCCGCATCATGTCGACCACGTCGACGATCTGGAAATGCCCCTGCTTGGACAGCTTGATCGGTTTCTGCCCGGTGATCATGAGCATCGGCATCGCGCCGAGCTGCGCGTACGCCGCGGCGGTGACGAAATTGGTCGCGCCCGGGCCGAGCGTCGCGAGGCAAACGCCGGCATGGCCGGTGAGGCGCCCGTAGGTGGCGGCCATGAATCCCGCGCCCTGTTCGTGACGTGTCAATACGAGCTGGATCGAGGACTCGCGCAAGGCTTCGAGCAAGTCCAGGTTCTCTTCCCCGGGGATGCCGAAGATGGTGGTCACGCCTTCGGCTTCCAGCGCCTTGACGAACAGTTCTGCGGCTTTCATCGACTTCCCCCTTGATTGGCTGGTCGCCGATTGTGGCGGTCAACCGCGATCGGCGCAATTCGCGCAGGTACGGCAGGCGCGCCGCGCCAGGCAATCGGGGCGCGCACTTGATGACGACGGCGCGATCGTAGGGTGCCCCGGGATTCGCCTAGCCGAACGCCTGCCGGCTCCGAACGGGACAAACGATTTCACTCGCAGCATATTCAAGTTCATTGGTGGTGAACGCCGGTCAATTGCGCCAACCAGCGCCGAATGGCTGCGAACTGGACAGATTGGCCGGCTTATCGCAGACTAGCCGCCCCGCGAGGCAAGCGATCATGCGTGTCATTGGACCTCGCAGCGGAGGTATGGTCGTTGGCCCGCATCCTCGTGTTGCACGGACCGAACCTGAATCTGCTCGGAGAACGCGAGCCGGATCGGTACGGTCGTGCCAGTCTGGCCGAGATCGATGCCGGCCTGTCGGCGACCGCACATGACGCGGGGCATGAACTGGTTTCGTTCCAGTCCAACGCCGAGGGTGCGCTGATCGATCGCGTTCAGCAGGCACGCGCGGACGGAGTCGCGATCATCATCATCAATCCGGGCGGATTCACCCATACCAGCGTGGCGCTGCGTGACGCGTTGGCGGCGGTCGCGATTGCGTTCGTCGAAGTGCACCTGTCGAACCCGCTCGCCCGCGAAGCATTCCGGCGGCAGTCCTTTTTTTCCGATCTCGCTTGCGGCGTGGTCATGGGTTTCGGCGCGGACAGCTATCGTGTCGCCCTGGATGCGGCGATCCGGCGGCTGGCAGCGCAGGCGTCATGATCGCTTGAGCTGCGCGAGCCGTCAGGAACGCCGATCCTTCAACCCATCGGATACCGAACCCGCTCCGCAACAGCAGGATCACCACAGGGTCTCATCATGGATTTGCGCAAGATCAAGAAGCTGATCGATCTGCTCGAAGGATCGAACCTCGCGGAACTGGAAATCCGCGAGGGAGAGGAAAGCGTGCGACTGTCGCGCATTGCCAAGAGCGCACCGACACCACTGGCCGCAGCAGCAGCGCCGGCAACCACGATCCATGGCGATGCGGCCCCATCCGCACCGGCTGTTGATCGCGCGTCGCCCGCTGCGGTCGAGAGCGACAACGACTTGCCCGCCGGGCACATCGTGCGCTCGCCGATGGTCGGCACGTTCTATTCGGCGCCGAATCCACAGGCGCCGGCATTTGCCAAAGTCGGGCAGAACGTCAAGACCGGCGACACGCTGGGCATCATCGAGGCGATGAAGATGTTCAACCAGATCGAGGCCGATATCGACGGCGTCTTGCTTGCCATTGCTGCCGAAAACGGCGAGCCGGTGGAATTCGACCAGCCGCTGTTCGTGATCGGAAAGAAGGACTAGCGCCGTGCAGTCACGTATCCGTTACCGACGCGGCAGCCGGTCGGCCAATCGGGGTCGGTTCCGTCGCACCGCGGTCGCCGGCCGCTGATCGACATGCTCGACAAGGTCGTCATTGCCAATCGGGGTGAAATCGCGCTGCGCGTGCTGCGCGCCTGCCAGACGCTCGGCATCCACACGGTCGCCGTGCATTCGACCGTGGATCGCAATCTCAAGCACGTGGGCATGGCGGACGAGTCGATCTGCATCGGCCCGGCGCCGGCGGCCGAAAGTTATCTCAATGTCCCGGCCATCATCGCCGCTGCGGAAGTTACCGATGCAAGTGCGATACACCCCGGTTACGGCTTCCTGTCCGAGAACGCGGACTTTGCCGAACGCACCGAGCAATCGGGCTTCGTCTTCGTCGGGCCGACCGCCTCGGTGATTCGCCTGATGGGCGACAAGGTGCAGGCGATCGGGGCGATGCGCGAGGCCGATGTGCCGTGCGTACCGGGATCCGACGGACCGCTGGACGACGATGCGGCCGCAAACGCGCGCATCGCGCGCGAGATCGGCTATCCGGTCATCATCAAGGCGGCCGGCGGTGGAGGCGGTCGCGGCATGCGCGTGGTGCACACCGAGGCACACCTGGCCAACGCGATCGCGATGACGCGCTCCGAAGCCAAGGCCGCTTTCGGCAACGATCGCTTGTACATGGAAAAATTTCTCGAGAATCCGCGTCATGTCGAAATCCAGGTACTGGCCGATGGACAAGGCAACGCGATCCACCTGGGCGAACGCGACTGTTCCATGCAACGGCGCCACCAGAAGCTGGTCGAAGAAGCGCCTGCGCCGGGTATCACGGCCGAACAACGCGACGCGATCGGAAAGATCTGTGTCGACGCATGCCTGCGCATCGGTTATCGCGGTGCCGGAACGTTCGAATTTCTCTACGATGACGGCCACTTTTATTTCATCGAGATGAATACGCGTATCCAGGTCGAACATCCGGTGACCGAGTTCGTCACCGGCGTCGATCTCGTGCGCGAGCAACTGTTGATTGCGGGCGGCGAAAAATTGTCGATTACGCAGCGCGACGTCCACCTTGCCGGCCATTCGATTGAATGCCGCATCAATGCCGAGGACGCCGAAACGTTCATGCCGAGCCCCGGGACGGTCAAGCGGTTCGAGACGCCTGGTGGGCCCGGAGTACGCGTGGACAGCCACCTGTACGATGGCTATCGCATTCCGCCGAATTACGATTCGATGGTCGGCAAGCTGATCGTGCATGGCCGTGACCGCGCGACCGCGGTCGCGCGCATGCGTATCGCACTGTCGGAAATGGTCGTCGAAGGCGTCAAGACCACGATCCCGCTGCATCAGCGGATTCTGGCCGACAGCAAGTTTCAGCAGGGTGGCCAGAATATCCACTATCTCGAGAAGCACCTGCTGGCGCTGAAGCAGGGCTGAGGGCCGCGCGCGCCAAAATCGCTGCGCAGGGTTGGATTGACAGCGTTCGACAGAGCGCGCCGTCGAACGACTCGATGTGCAGGAGATTCCGCTTTCGCACCCATTCCTTGTCGCTCAGCCCTCAAACATGCCGTGGCTTGAACTCCGTGTGACCGTTCGCTCCGACCAGCAGGCCGCAATCGAAGCGGTACTCACGGATCTCGGCGCCTTGTCGATCACGCTCGAGGACGCTGAAGACGCGCCGATCCTCGAGCCGGCGCCGGGCGAAACTCCGCTTTGGCCGACCATTGCGCTGTCCGCGTTGTTCGAGCCGGAGTGTGATCGAAGCGGACTGATCGATGCCGTGGTCGAACGCATACCGGACCTCGCGCGCGCACGGTTCGCATGCGTCGAGATTGCCGACCGCAACTGGACGCGCGAGTGGATGGACCGCTATCAGCCGATGCAATTCGGGCGGCGCCTGTGGATCTATCCGTCCACGATCGAACCGCCAGGGGACAACGATGCAATCGTCGTCCGCCTCGATCCGGGCCTCGCGTTCGGGACCGGTACGCACGCAACGACGGCGTTGTGCCTGGAATGGCTCGATGCGATCGAACCGGCTGGTCGGTCGGTGATCGACTACGGATGCGGATCAGGCATTCTGGCGATCGCCGCACTGAAGCTCGGGGCAGCGCGCGCGCTCGGCATCGACAACGACCCGCAGGCGCTGATCGCCAGCCGCGCCAATGCCGGGCTCAACCACGTGGACGACCGTCTGACGCTTG
Organism: Rhodanobacteraceae bacterium; assembly: GCA_049588955.1. Taxonomy (GTDB): domain Bacteria; phylum Pseudomonadota; class Gammaproteobacteria; order Xanthomonadales; family Rhodanobacteraceae; genus Dokdonella_A. The sequence continues at coordinate 8,801 of JBAVZT010000054.1, forward strand.
CCGCACCGGACAACCTCGGCAGTGCGCGATGCGACGTGCTGGTAGCGAATATTCTCGCCGCCCCGCTATGTCAGCTGGCCTCTCGTTTCGCCGGCTTGCTCGAACCGGGCGGACAAATCGCCTTGTCCGGGATCCTGCGCGGCCAGCAGGATGAACTCATCGAGCGTTGCAGCGAATGGTTCGATGACGTGCGCACCGTTGCGCGCGA